>JAKFCI010000334.1:0-5067 GCA_036676725.1 Chitinophagaceae bacterium | reverse complement strand
GACCGGTACATAAAAGGTACATGCCCTAACTGTGGTTTTGATGGTGCTTTTGGCGACCAGTGCGAAAAATGCGGCACTGCTTTAAGCCCGGACGAATTAATTAACCCCGTTAGTACATTAAGTGGCGGTGCACCAATAAAAAAACCAACCAAACATTGGTATTTGCCATTGGATAAGCATGAAGCCTGGTTGAGAAACTGGATTTTGACGGAACATGCCAAGGACTGGAAGACAAATGTTCTTGGACAATGTAAAAGCTGGATAGATGGCGGTTTGCAGCCAAGAGCCGTTACGAGAGATTTGGATTGGGGTGTAAAAGTTCCTTTGGAAGGTGCCGAAGGAAAAGTTTTATATGTATGGTTTGATGCGCCCATTGGTTATATAAGTGCCACTAAGCAATGGGCACTTAATAATAATAAAGACTGGAAACCATACTGGCTGGATAAGGAGACTAAACTTGTTCATTTTATTGGCAAGGATAATATTGTTTTCCATTGCATCATTTTCCCCCTGATGTTAAAACTGCATAACTACATAGTGCCTGAAAATGTGCCCGCCAACGAGTTTATGAATTTGGAAGGCGATAAAATGAGCACCAGCCGTAATTGGAAACTCGACATGCAGGATTACATAGATGATTTTATTAAAAAAGATAATGGCGGTCCGCAATTGGCAGATTCGTTGCGTTACTATTTAACTACCATTTTACCAGAAAATAAAGACAGCGAATTTACCTGGAAAGGTTTCCAGGAAGCAGTAAATAGTGAACTCGTTTCCATTTTTGCCAATTATTTTAACCGCACGTTTGTGCTGATGCACAAATTAACAAATGGCAAAGTTCCAAAGTTTCACAATGATGAAGCAGATAATAAAGACAAGGAAATTATTGAGGAAATAAAAAATTCTAAAAGCCGCATTGAGCATTTTATTGAAGAATATAAATTTCGTGACGCTTTATTTGAAGTTATTGACCTGGCACGCAAGGGAAATAAATACATGCAGGAAAAGGAGCCATGGATAAAAGCAAAAGAAGTAGATGGCAATGGCGTAGTTGTAGCGCATAGGCAAATTCAAATTGATAATTGCCTGCATATTTGCTTGCAACTTTGCGCTAACCTTGCTGTTTACATCAACCCCTTTTTACCAAATACCGCGAAAAAAATGTGTTACCTGATGAAGGTGGTCGATAAAATGCTGGATTGGGAAAATGCAGGTTCTGTAAAATTATTAAGCGTAGGCTACTCCCTTCGTGCCCCGGAATTGTTGTTTCGCAAAATTGAAGATGCAGAAATTACCTACCAGGTAGATAAATTAAGAAAAGGATTAGAAAAATCAAAAATGGAAAATCAAAATACAGCAGTCGAACAACAACCAGTAGACAATGCTGCAACAACTGATGAAAACAAGCCACTGGAAAGTATCAAGCCAGAAATTGTATATGATGATTTTGGAAAACTTGATTTGCGCATAGGCACAATAGTTAGTGCGGAAAAGGTTCAAAAAGCCGACAAGCTGTTAAAACTGCAGGTAGATCTTGGTTTTGAACAAAGAACCATTGTTTCCGGCATTGCACAACATTTTTCACCGGAATCTTTAATTTCAAAGCAGGTAATCATTGTAGCTAATCTTGCACCACGTAAAATGCGTGGCATAGAAAGCCAGGGCATGATTTTAACAGCAGAACAACCCGATGGAAAACTGATTTTAGTAAACCCGGATGCTTTAACGCAAAATGGTTCTACGGTTAAATAAATTTTTCTCGCATGCTTGCGAATAGAAAAATAATTGATTTATGAAAAGAACCCTACTTATCATTTCAGTTCTTGCTATAGCAGTAATAGCCTGGTATGGTTATAATCAATACAATAGAACAAATGAAGATCTAAAAAATAAAAAACCCGATTATTCAGAAAAAGATCTTGATTTAATTGCAGCTTTTGAAAGAGATACTTCGTCTTCCAGCAGGATGTATGTAGATAAGGTAATTGCAGTTACAGGCTCAATTAAAAAAATAGAAGCTGAGGGGGCACCAGTGGTCGTGTTTTTAGGAAATAAGCAACAAATGTCTTCTGTTATTTGTAGTATGGATTCAAATTACGTTTCATCGTACGCTAATTTAAAAGAAGGAGTCACAATAACCATTAAAGGAATTTGTATAGGATATGCATTTGATGAACTTTTGGGCACTGATGTAAAACTAAACCGCTGCGTGATCCAGGATAATTAAAGAATTATAAATTATGATGCTGAAAAAACACCAGATAATCATCTTTTCATTGATATTACTTTGTAGTTCGTTTGCGCAAGCACAAAGCCGCTATTTTACAAAAACAGGTAAGATCACTTTTTTTTCGGAAGCCCCTTTAGAGGATATTGAAGCAATTAATAAAACTGCATCTGCTGTGTTGGATTCAAAAACAGGAGCAATTCAATTTTCTGTTTTAATGAAAGGTTTTGAATTTAAAAAAGCCATGATGCAGGAACATTTCAATGAAAATTACGTAGAAAGCGATAAGTTTCCGAAGGCAGAATTTAAAGGAACCATAATCAATAATTCAGATATTAATTACTCCATATCCGGGACCTACAAAGCAAAAGTAAATGGTCAATTAACCATACATGGTGTTACAAAAGAAATAGAAACCATTGGAAACATTATAGTGAATAGCGACCACCTGAAGGCTGAATCTGTTTTTACAGTATTGGTTGCTGATTATAATATTAAAGTACCGGCTATAGTTAAAGATAATATCGCAAAAAAGATAAAGGTTACGGTAGATGCAAAATTAGACTCACTCTAGGAAAAATATTTTAAATATTACCAGCCGTTTAAAATTGAAAAAGACTAACTACTTACCGGCAAATAAACTTTAAAAGTTGCGCCGGCACCGGGTTTACTTTCTGCAGTTATATAACCGTGATGATTTTCAACTACTTTGCGAACAATGGATAAACCAACGCCTGTGCCTTTGTATTCGTTGTTTCCATGCAGCCGTTGAAATACATTAAATATTCTTTGCACATCGCTTTGATCAAAGCCAATCCCATTATCTGCAACTTCAATTAAATGAAATCTTTTTCCAGCCGCTTCCACGGGAAAACCTTTATGACTTTCAGCACCTGTTACTTTTTTAGAGCGGATCATTATTTTCGGTGCCACGCAGGGCATTGCATATTTTAAAGAATTGCCAATAAGATTTAAAAATAGTTGTTGCATTTGCCGCCTGTGACCTTTTACTATTGGCAAATGGTCAATGATAACCTGTGCATTTTTTTCCTGGATTATTAATTCAAGATCGGCAAGTACCAATTTCATTTTTTTATTTAGATCAACATCGTCTATCAAACCAATACCCCTGCTAACTTGTGAATATTCCAGCAGGTCGTCGATCAATAAACTCATTCGCGTTGATGCATTTTCCATTCGTTCAAAAAGCCTGGTCTCATCTTCATTCAAACGGGTTGCAAGGCTGTTTTTTAAAAGATCAGAAAATATCTGGACCTTACGAATGGGTTCCTTCAGATCATGAGATGCAGCATAGGCAAACTCTTCAAGGTTTGCATTGGATCTTTTTAATTCTTCAACATTTGATTCGAGCACTTTTTGTAACTCTTTTATCGGAGTATGATCGGTAAATGTTCCCAGAATTTCATCTTCAAGTTTTGTTGTCATGATGTTTATCCAGGCATTTGCATTATAACCTTCATAGTAAAAATCAAATCGTTTAGAAATTCCCGTCTCAAATGTTTCTTTTAAAATTTCAAAAAGACCATTCGACTGGTAACGGGCAAACCAACGCGAACCCAGTTCGCCAATCAATTTATCTGCAGATTGTCCTGTAAAAAAAGCCAGCGATTCATTGACCATGGTAAAACGAAAATCAATGATCTTACCATTTTCGTCCCTGACCGGGCTGCCTAAAAAAACGCCGGCTTGCGAAGTGTTGATCACTTTATGAAGTTTCTCTGCCGAACGCTCAACTGTTTTTTTATTGAGTTTACTTTCGGTAATATCCGTATACGTTTCTACTATTCCGTTATTGCCCAACTTGGTCATTGAGATAATAAACCAACCATTTATACCTGAACCCTTATAAAATGTTTCGATTTGAATAGGCTGACCGGTTTCCACTACTTTGCATTTCATTTCGAACAACCCAATCTCTTTAGAGGGAGATAGTATTGATAGATAATTTTGCCCGATTATTTCATCTTCTTTTTTTCCAACCAGGTCTGCAAATCTTTGATTGATCTTAATAAAAATAAAATCAGTGATGGCGCCACTTTCATTCCTTATGGCTTCCATTGCAAACACGCCATTTATAGAGGCATCAAGAATACTATTTGTTAAATCAACCTGTCGTTCGCTTTCTTTTTGCAAACGGATTTGTGGTGTTATATTTTTTCCAATTGTAAATACACCCTCATTTACTCTTTTACGAAGCAGGTTGAAATGTTTTTTAAGTACCGGGTTAAAATAACTCACCTCCGTTTCTTCCCCCGTTTCTATTACATGTTTCAGTTGCGCAAATAATTTAGCTCTTACGTCATCGTCTGAAGCGATCATTGATTTTACGCGTTGACCAATTAAAACTTCCTTAGCAATACCAGTCATTCGTACCGAACCATCATTGCAATAAATGATCTCAAAATCAACAAGTATTTTTTCATTGTTTGATTCCTGCCAAATGGGAGTATGATACACAATGGGTTCAGGCATGCTGTCAAGCATGTTAAGCAGTAGTTGGTCGTCGATCTTTGGCGGAAACATGCAAACCTTTGTAGGGATGAAGTTACAGGATTACCAAACTAATGCAAAGCCAGCGTGTGCTTTCAACACTTTAAAAAAAGTTAAAGCCACTTTATTGTATACCGGGTAATTGTGTATAAAACCTCAACTTTGGCACACAATAATTTTAAGGTGACTAGAATTGGATTAATATCGGATACACATGGATTTTTAGACAAATCAGTTTTTGCGCATTTTCAAAATTGCGATGAAATATGGCATGGCGGTGATTTTGGAAACATTGAAATTGCAAATCAACTAAATACGATAACGAACAC
>JAKFCI010000333.1:0-2758 GCA_036676725.1 Chitinophagaceae bacterium | reverse complement strand
CTAATTTCATCCCGCATTTGGGACAATTGCCTGGTTTATTAGAATGTATTTCCGGATGCATTGGACAAGTGTAGGTAACCTGGGTGCCTGGTTGTTTGTTGCCCTCATTATTACCGTCGATCAAATGCTGTTGATTGTGATCAGCCACTGTGTCTACATCATTGTTCTTGCCTTTTAAATCCTGTACTAAACTTTTCATTTCCTGCAACAAACCTTTCATTTCTTTGATCATTTCCTGCATCTCGGCATCGCTTGCATTCTTTACAGGTGCTGTTTTTTTGGGATCACTGATTTGCTTTTTAGGAGGTATTTTTTTGGATGAAGGTGTCGCGGCACTTCTTGTGGTTTTCTTTGGAGTATTGACCTTGATCGTTTTTTTCTCTAAATCCATTCCGCATTTAGGGCAACTTCCCGGTTTGTTCATTTGCACTTCCGGATGCATGGGACAAGTGTATATTACTTTCTGTGTTTGTGCTACTGCCACAGAATATATGGTCATTAAAAGTGCTATTAAAAAAAATTTCTTCATCGTTTACTGTTTTACTGCAAATATTTTTTCAACTTTTTAGGTTGGCTTTTATTAATTAAGTTGCCCGATTGCTTTAAATACAATAATTGTACTTATTTGCATTTACCGAAAAAGATATGTTATCTAATATAGCATTCCATCATACAGGTTGTTATGCTTTTGAGGCTCTATAATATGAATGCTCAAGATAAGAAGCTCATATCATCATCTTCACCTTACCAAATAATTAGAAAAAAATTTACTTTGTAATTTTTACTTGATTTTAAATCTTGCACCTGCATAAAACATCCTGCCTGAAATTGGACCCCACACTTGTGCCGCATCAAAATATTGGCTAAAGGGTTTATCAGCTGCTAAAATTGCATTTGGTTGAATAAAATTAGAAAGATTTTCGCCACCGATGTAAAGGTCAACAGGGGTTTTCTTTCCGATAGTCTTGCTTACTTGTGCATTCATGGTTACAAAGCCTTTTGAATATTCGGCTAACCTGTATTCAGGTGGATTCGACCGGGTGAATGGCAATCTCTTTTTACCATTATAGTTTACGGTATAATCAAACTTCCATGTAGCAAATTCATATCCAAGGTTGGCAAACGCCCTGTGTTTTGATGTGAATGGTTTTTCTAGCTTCTCATCACCATAGGTTGTTTGTACATCGAATAACCGGTAAGCAAAGCGAACATTTAATTTCTTTATTGGTTCCAAAGACCATTCTGCCTGGAAGCTATTTGAATAGGATTTTCCTGCAAGATTGTAAAATGCCACTTCCCGCGGGTTCTCTAAATCAATAATAACCTGGTTTATAAAATCATTTCTAAAAAAGTCGACGCTTACCATACTGCTTCGGTTGAAAAGACGGAACTTTTGATCGACACTAATACCTTTGTTCCAGGCCACTTCTGGCTCCAACCCGTAGGCCTTACCGTTAGTTCCATTCAGAATGCTTATTGATCTTGAACTAACAAAAGCACTATTATTCTCTGCAAAAATGTTTGCCGTTCTTTGTCCCCTGCCTGCACTTACCCGAATGGTTGTTCCTTTAATTGGTTCATACCTAGCATTGATACGTGGTGAAGCAAAAAAGCCAAAAAGATTATTATAATCACCTCTTATCCCGGCAACCAAATCAAATTTGTCATTTGGTTTAAAGATGTACTCAAAAAATGCACCGGGTACTACTTCTTTTCGTTTGTAATTTGTTTGATTTAATTCCTCGTTGTATTTATCTACAATAAAGCTGGCACCTGTTTTAAACTTATGACCTGCATTTCCAATGATGGACTGGTAAATTAGGTTTGCGTAAACGTTCTTTTGATTACCATTGTAAGTTGTTAAACCAAAGTAGGAATCCTGGTGATGGTTGAAAGCAGACACCTGCAAACCAATACTTTTAAATGGTCTTCCCGGATACACAAAACCTAATTTGGCAAAAGCTTCTTTTCTTTTAATGTCTATTTCAAGGCCATAATGGTTGGTGGAAAATTTATCGGTCCTGGGATTAAACGTTAGCTCACCGCCTTGCTTATCATCTTTTAAATACTTAATACCAAATTGTGCAAACATGCCTTTTCCATTCGTATAGCTCCACCTGTTGATACCACTAAAAAGATTACCTGTAGGAAAATCTTTAAAATGATCCATGTTCATATCTACTTTTTTATTGGCAAAGGCATCATGTAAAAGCAACGCGGTAGACCAATTATCATTAATTTTTTTTGACAAGTTCAGGTTAAGGTCTGTTTTCCCCTGGTCGTTTGTGTAAACGTTTGCATACAATTGTTCGCTGTTATCCGGTTTTTTTAATTCTACATTTATTTGGCCTGCTATGCTTTCAAAACCATTTACAACCGAACCTGTCCCTTTTATCAGTTGTATGCCTTCTACCCATGTACCCGGTATAGAGTTCAATCCTAAAGATGTTGCCAACCCTCTTGGGCCAGGCAGATTTTCTACGGTGAGTTGTGCGTAGTTACCCGCCAACCCTAACATTTGTATTTGCTTTGAACCGGTAACAGCATCGTTAAATGATACATCTACAGAAGGATTTGTTTCAAAACTTTCGCTAAGGTTACAACATGCAGCTTTCAACAATTCTTTTGGTGTGATCTCGTAGTACCTTAAAGCAGACCCTGTATTGATTGACATGGAAGCACGGGAACTTTTTACAGTTACTGCTTTTAATTTATTTCCTGATACCAGTGTTACCTGCAATAATTGTTGTGGATTTAC
>JAKFCI010000332.1:0-2928 GCA_036676725.1 Chitinophagaceae bacterium | reverse complement strand
GCTTGCTTATCTATTCCAAGTGTTTTATCGGCATACACTTTTTTGAAGAATGATTCCCAAATTGGGCGTGAAGCAAGTCCACCATACCCCTCATTACTTTCGATGCGAATAAAACGATCATCGCAACCGATCCAGGTACCGGCCAACAATTGAGGTGTGTAACCCATGAACCATGCATCGGCGTTGTCATTGGTCGTACCAGTTTTGCCACCCATTTCTGAAGCACCTAAACGATACATTAAACCACCGGCAGTACCTACAGTAACAGGACCTTCCATCAAACGCGTCATGTTATACGCCGTTACTTCACTAATGGCTTCTTTACGATTTGAGCTATAATCAAAACGCTTAATCACATTACCATTCCTGTCTTCTATACGGCTGATAAAATAGGGTTTTGTTGAGAAACCATGACCGGCAAAAATGGAGTAACCCCAAAGCATTTCATATAATGAAAGATCGACAGCACCTAGTGCGATTGAAGGATAAGGCTCCACTTTTGTGGGAATATTAATTCTTTCAAGGAAGCTAGCAAATTGAGCAGGCCCAACTTGTTTCATAATGTAGGCGGTAGCACAGTTACGCGACCAAGCCAAAGCAGACGCCATAGTGACGGTGCGTCCTGTACAAGTTTTTCCAGTCGCTGGCACCAGGATGCCTTTTCCAAAAGATTGTTGTACATCTTCTACCATCGTTTCAGCGGTAAAACCTCGTTCTTCCATGGCCTGTGCATACAATAAAGGTTTGATAGAAGAACCAACCTGGCGTTTTGTTTTTAAATTGGCATGATCCAATTTGTAGGTTTTGAAATCTATACCTCCAACCCAGGCCCTTACTTCACCGGTTACCGGATCCATTACCATAAAAGCAGTTTGCAGCATTTGCCTGTGGTACTTAATGGAATCATAAGGAGTCATCACGGTATCCTTTTCACGTTTTGAATTCCACGCAAAAATGCGCATTGGAATTTTTTTGTAGAACGTCTTTTTTATTTCGCTGTCTTCTAACCCTTCGTCTTTTAAATGTGCCCAGCGATCGCTGTTTTTCATTGCCGCCTGTAACACATTTTCATGCTCCTTCCAAACGCTGCCGGTGCGTATATTACGTTGACGGTTAAGTGTTTTTTGAAGAATGGGCATTTGTTGGGCCACTGCTTCTTCGGCATAGGTCTGCATGCGTGGATTGATGGTTGTAAATATCCTTAGTCCATCATCATAAATATCATAAGCTTCACCGTCTGCTTTTGTAATTGTTTTTAATGCCTCACGCAACTCCTCTTTTAGTACTTCGCGGAAGTATGGTGCGTAACCCGTATTCTCATCTAATTTTCTATAATTAAGTTTAATTGGCGTTGCTTTTAATTTCGTTGCAACAGCAGGCGCCAGGTATCCATTTTTTTCCATTTGCCCAAGCACCACATTTCTTCTGTCAAGCGCCGCTTTAGGATTGCGTCGCGGATTGAATAAAGAATTTGCTTTTAGCATTCCAACAAGAACGGCCGCTTCTTCTACATTCAAACGATCCGGCTCTTTTTTAAAAAATGTTCTTGCCGCATTTCGAATACCATAAATATTATCACCAAAAGGAACGGCATTTAAATACAATGCAAGTATTTCTTCTTTTGTAAAATTTCTTTCTAACCTGATGGCAATGATATATTCCTTAATTTTTTGTATTCCCCTGTATAACGGATTACCGGATCGCTCACCATTAAATAAATTCAATGCTAATTGTTGTGTAATGGTAGAACCACCGCCTTCCCTGCCTAATAAGAAAATAGCACGCATAGTAGCTGTTGCATCAATACCGGAATGGTTGTAAAAACGTTCGTCTTCCGTTGCCACCAATGCATTGATTACATGCTTTGAGATATCGCTATAATTAACATTACTACGATTACCCCGCTCCCTGTAATATTTACCCATTAAAGTTCCATCAGATGCAAATACTTCGGAAGATTGGAGAATGCTTGGATTTTCTAATTGTTTCAGCGATGGCATTTTTCCAAAAACGCCCAACATTGCAAAAACGATTATTAAAACAAAAGCAGCGAATCCTGCTAAAAATATTCTCCAGAATATGCGTACACTTTGTCTTGTAGATACAGGTTTTTTTTTGGGGTTTGTTCGCATGGTTTTTTGTTTAGGCCTTTGGTTTTCCAGATTATTAGACGCTTGTCCTGTGAAAAAGCATAAAAAAGCACATTAATATATTCATCAAAACTAAAAAATTGGGGGCAACAGAAGGTTAAAATTTAACGGGCAAGTTTTGGTCCAAAAACTTTTGGTAGGCACCCAGTTCTTTTGTGTCCGTAATAATTTGCAAATTTTCTTCAGTAACAATGCTAAAAGTAAACTTATCGCCTTTTAACCAGGGAACAATTTGAGCGCCTGCTATGGGTTTGGTTCGCTGCACATAATCGATGGCAGCCTGTGCGTTTGCAAAATTACCAATGATTAATAGTTTGATATCGTCGTTTACAGTGACCTGCTTTACTTCCAGTGGAATATTGTAAAATTTTTCTTTATTATAACGGTCAAATGCATTCCTGCCTTCATTAATAAATACAGGATCTACTTTATTTAAAATTACGACGGCATAGTGTGGCGCATCGGCCCTGAAGGTAAAACCGGAAACAGATTTTACGGGGGCGGGCATTTTAAATGCCGTATCGGTTACGGGCTTAGCTTTTACCTGGACTTTAGCAACAGTGTCTTTTTGAATAATGGAAGTATCGCTTCTTTGTACCGTTGGTGCTATCGGCATTGGTTCTACGTATAACGTATCCTCCAGGGGTCTTTCAATTTGCAAAGCCGTTAACTCACTTTCAATTTCTTCTCTTCTGTCTAAAACATTAATTAAAGTTTGTGCTTTGGCAGTTAATGGCGTTTGACCATTTTGCTGGATCAGTGTATTTAAAATATTTTT
>JAKFCI010000331.1:0-2928 GCA_036676725.1 Chitinophagaceae bacterium | reverse complement strand
TTAGCGAAATGGGCAATACCCACGGCCTTAGTCTTATTCTTGCATTTAAATAAAATAATTATGCGCATTGCCCTTATTGGTTATGGGAAGATGGGAAAAATGATTGAAGAAATGGCTTTGGAACGTGGCCACGAGATCGTTTTAAAAATTGATGCGCATAATACCGAGGATTTTAATAAGGAAAATTGCGCCAAAGCAGATGTGGCCATCGAATTCACGGCACCGTCAAGTGCTTTTGACAACATTAAAAAATGTATCGACTTCGGGCTGCCGGTGGTAAGTGGCTCCACGGGTTGGAACGAAAAACTGCCTGACATTAAAGCCTATTGCTTACATAAAAATGGGAGTTTATTGCATGCAAGCAACTTTAGTATCGGTGTCAATATTTTTTTCGAGATCAATATTTTACTTGCCAAATTAATGGCGCATCAACCCGGTTACGATGTATCGGTTAAAGAAATTCACCACACAGAAAAAAAAGATGCACCCAGCGGAACTGCGGTTACCATAGCCGAACAAATTTTAGAATACATTTCCCGTAAAAAAGAATGGGTCAATAGTGCAACTGCTGATCCCGAAAAATTATCCATTACCAGCGAACGCATAGATCCGGCACCGGGCACGCATTATGTAAAATACAGTTCAAGTGTTGATGAAATAGAGATCATCCATACTGCGCATAACCGTAAGGGTTTTGCATCAGGCGCCATTTTAGCAGCGGAATACATCCACGATAAAAAAGGCATATTCAGTATGAAAAATGTTTTGGGCCTATAGCCTTCTACCCTTTCTTTTCTTTTCTTAAATTTTCCAGCATGTCTTTCGTCATGGCCGAAAGATCGTATTCATGTTTCCAGCCCCAATCTTTTTGTGCGACCGAATCATCAATGCTTTGCGGCCAGCTGTTGGCAATGCCCTGGCGGTAATCGGGTTTGTATTCCATTTTAAATCCAGGAATATGTTTTTTGATCTCCGCTGCAATTTCCTTTGGCGAAAAACTCATGGAAGCAAGGTTGTAAGAAGTTCGTGTGTTGATCTTTTCTTTAGGTGCTTCCATTAATTCAATTGTTGCACGAATGGCATCCGGCATATACATCATCGGCAGGTAGGTATCTTCTTCTAAAAAGCAAGTGTATTGCTGGTCATCCAAAGCTTCGTGGTAAATTTCAATTGCATAATCCGTAGTGCCACCACCCGGCGCCGATTTATAAGAGATCAAACCCGGGTAGCGTAAACTGCGTACGTCAACGCCAAACTTATGAAAGAAATAGTTGCACCAAAATTCGCCTGCGTATTTACTAATGCCATAAACCGTTGTTGGTTCTATAATAGTTTGTTGCGGGCAGTTTTGTTTTGGCGAGGTGGGCCCAAAAACAGCAATCGAGCTTGGCCAATAAACCTTGGTCAGTTTTTCTTCGCGGGCAATATCCAATACATTTAAAAGGCCCTGCATATTTAAGTGCCAGGCCAGGTTCGGGTTCTTTTCTCCCGTTGCCGAAAGTATTGCTGCCAGTAAATAGATCTGTGTTACATTTTGACGTATTACTTGTACATGCAACATTTCCTTGTTCATCACATCAAGGCTTACGTAAGGGCCGGTTCCTTCCAGCAATGGATTTTGTTCCCGCAGGTCCGATGCGATCACGTTTGCTTCGCCGTAGATCTTACGTAAAGCCAGTGTCAGCTCAACTCCTATCTGTCCTGATGCGCCAATGACAAGTATCTTTTCTTTCGTCATGGCGCAAATATAGGGGACTGGTGTCAGATGAATGTGCGCCAACAAAATTTTGAAAAACAACAAATTCAATAAATAAGATCATTAACAATTGTTGTAAACCTTCACCTGTCAACCGTCCTTCTTCTTCAGTTATATTTGCAGCATGAAACCTTTTTTGGAGCAACTATTTAGTAACCAGGATTACGACAAGAATAATTTCTTTTTAATGGCCGGGCCTTGCGTGGTAGAAAGCGAAGAACTTGTTTTTGAAGTTGCACAAAAAGTTTCCGACATCTGCAAGCGCCACCGCATTCCACTGATATTTAAATCTTCTTATAAAAAAGCCAACCGCACAAGCGCCAGTTCTTTTACCGGCTTGGGCGATGAAGTGGGTTTGGGCATTATTCAAAAAGTTGGAAAAACTTTAGGCCTGGCAACAGTTACCGACATCCATTCGGAAAAAGAAGCAGCGTTAGCTGCACCTTATGTAGATGTTTTACAAATACCTGCTTTCTTATGCAGGCAAACAGAATTGTTGGTTGCAGCAGGAAAGACCGGCAAGATCATCAACATTAAAAAAGGACAATTTGTAAGCGGCGAAGCCATGCGTTTTGCAGTGGATAAAGTTTTAAGTACCGGCAACGACAAAGTAATGCTAACCGAACGTGGTACAACTTTCGGCTACCAGGATCTTGTTGTTGATTACCGGAACATTCCATTGATGCAGGATGGCAACACGCCGGTAGTAATGGATTGCACACACAGTTTGCAACAACCCAACCAAACAAGTGGCATTACCGGCGGCAACCCGCAAATGATTGCCACCATTGCAAAAGCGGCGATTGCTGCAGGTGCGGACGGATTGTTTATTGAAACCCACCCCGACCCTGCCTGCGCCAAAAGCGATGGCGCCAACATGCTGCGCCTCGATCTTTTAGAAGACCTGTTAGAGCGGCTGGTTAAGATCAGGAAGGCCGTTATTTAATTTTGCGCCAGCAATATTGCTACTGGCAACTTCCGTTGTGTCACTCCCTTCATCGTCCGGTATGTTCTTCGGCATGATGTAAAGAAATGCGCTTTGTAAAATGGCCACAGGCATTTTCATTGCTTATACTTACAAGGCAACATTACCTAACCTATTACTAAAAGCGTATGTGGGTTGGGGTTGTAAACATATTTTTATAAAATATTATGTGGTAGCAGGAAAATTT
>JAKFCI010000330.1:0-5699 GCA_036676725.1 Chitinophagaceae bacterium | reverse complement strand
CCGAAGTAAATATCACCATAGGTCAAATAGCTAAAAGTGTGGCTATTTACTTAGGGCTACCTTTTATTGCAGGTGTGCTTACCCGTTATATGCTTAAAAAAGCAAAAGGAGAAGAATGGTACCAAAACAAATTCCTTCCCATTATTTCTCCCATAACACTCATAGCATTGCTTTTTACCATTGTTGTTATGTTTAGTTTAAAAGGCGAAGCCATTGTTCGCATTCCTTTTGACGTTGTAAGAATAGCCATACCACTGGTGATCTATTTTGCCATTATGTTTTTGGTAAGCTTTTTCTTAGGTAAAAAGATGGGCGCCGATTATTCGACCAATACTTCTATTGCGTTTACAGCAGCAGGCAATAATTTTGAACTGGCGATTGCCGTTGCCATTGGAGTTTTTGGAATTAATAGCGGGCAAGCATTTGCCGGCGTTATTGGTCCTTTAGTAGAAGTGCCCGCATTGATTGCGCTGGTGAATGTTGCATTTTGGTTACGCAGAAAATATTATGTAAAAAAAATAGTGGCGTAAATTTTTATACCGGCAATTTAACTCCGGTTAAGCCCGGTTGCGTCGCAATCCGTTCATCTGTAGTACTGCTATGATGCATAATGAACAAACCGTACAAGTGTGCGACGCAACAATTGCTGCTATGAAAAACCAGAGTTCACTCAACAAAATTTAAAAATGAAAATTGCTTTATTCTCCGATATACATGCAAACCTGCCCGCATTGGAAGCTTGCTTAAAAAGCATTGATGAACAAATGCCTGATGCCATTTATTGTCTTGGTGATTTGGTTGGTTATAATATTTGGCCCAACGAAGTCATAAACGAAATCAGGCGCAGGCGTATACCAACCATAGCAGGCAATTATGACCAGGGAATTGGATTGACAAGCGATGAATGTGGTTGCGCCTATAAAACAGACGAAGAAAAAGAAATGGGGAAAGTTTCCATTTCTTATACCAACTCAATTGTAAAACCTGAAGAAAGAGCCTACTTAAGAACACTGCCGGCACACATTAAAATTGAATTCAAGTTAAATAATGATAAACTGAATTTATTGTTGGTACATGGCAGCCCAAGAAAAATAAACGAATACCTTTTTGAAGACAGGGAAGAAAAAAGTTTATTAAGAATATTAGAAGAGGCAGATGCAGACATTATGTGTTTTGGTCACACACACAAACCATTTCACAGGATTTTACCCGAACACAACGGGGCAAATCATTTTCGACATGCAATAAATATTGGGTCGGTTGGTAAACCCAAAGACGGCAACCCAAAAGGATGTTATGTGCTGCTTACAATTAATGAGAATAGTTCTATTACCAATAAAGACTCGGTACAAGTTGAATTTATAAGGTTTGATTACGATGTAGAAAAAGCCGCTAAAGCGGTAGAAGACAGTCCTTTGCCAAACGGGTATGCAGCTATGCTGAGAAAAGGAATTTAATCTTTGCCCTAAAAACCATTCAGTAAAAAAATTTAATCGTAATGACTTACGAAAAAAAATAAAATTATTAGGGCATAAATTATTATATTCGAAGAAGTAATGGTAAACGGGCAACAAAATATTTTTTCTTCAACAACGGTAGCTTATTTAGCTACCACCACCATTACTACAACCCTTAGGGGTTGTAACTGATCATATTGCCAACAGGGCGTTTTACGCTACTTCCCAATAAATAATCTTTTTATTATTCTGCCACCAGGCTTCTAAATATATTTTTAATGCAACTATTAAAATTTGGCGGCTCCTCTGTAGCATCTGCCGAAACCATTGAAAAAGTTGCCGCCATCATTAAACAGCAAAGTGCCAACAAAAAAACCATTGTGGTTGCTTCTGCCATGGGCGGCATAACCGATAAATTGCTGGAATGCGGTACCGAAGCATCCAAAGGAAATGAAGATTATAAAGAGTTAATAAAAATTATTTCTGCACGCCACCTGCAAGCAACTAAAGCTTTATTACCTATAACAAACCAAAGTGGTGTGCTCAGCCAGGTAATGCAATATTGTAATGAGGTGGAAGATATCTGCAATGGTATTTTTTTATTAAAAGAATTTTCGGCAAAAACAAAAGACCGTTTAGTAAGTTATGGCGAAATACTTTCATCGTACATCTTATCTCATTACCTTGATTCAATAGGTGTTAAAAACAAATGGAAAAATGCAAAGGAGCTCATTGTTACGGATTCAAATTTTACAAAAGCATCCGTAAATTTTTTAGCAACACAACAAAAAATCGAAGAATATTTTTTAAACCCCAGTGTTTATTTACACGTGGTTCCAGGTTTTATTGCAGCCGATCTACATGGCCATACAACAACGCTCGGTCGTGGGGGTTCTGATTATACAGCAGCAATCATTGGCGCTGCAGTACATGCCTCCGTTGTTCAAATTTGGACAGACGTTTCAGGGATGATGACAGCTGACCCCAGGCTTGTTTCCAATGCCCGGTGTATTCCAAAAATTTCTTACCAGGAAGCAATGGAACTATCGCATTTTGGTGCGAAAGTTATTTACCCGCCCACACTGCAACCTTTACTTTTAAAAAATATTCCCGTTTTAATTAAAAACACTTTTGCGCCTGGAGATGAAGGAACAGAAATTAATAAAAGCTCTTTATTAAATGGAAGTACAATCAGGGGTATTTCAAGCATTAACCACATTGCATTACTTAGTCTTGAAGGCAGCGGTATGGTAGGCATTCCGGGATTTTCCAAACGCTTATTTGAAGCACTCGCAGCGCATGAAATAAATGTAATCCTAATTACACAGGCATCTTCCGAACATTCCATTTGTGTGGGTGTAGAAGATAGTTATGCAGAAAAAGCAAAACGCATTGTGGACAATGCTTTTTATTTTGAAATTGAAAGCGGGAAGGTGAATGAATTGATAATTGAAAAAGGTCTTGCCATTGTTGCTTTGGTTGGTGACAATATGAAAAACCATGTTGGCACAAGTGGCAAAATGTTTGGCGCAATAGGAAGGAATGGAATAAATGTCAGGGCTATTGCCCAAGGGTCTTCGGAAAGAAATATTTCTGCTGTCATTGCTTCAAAAGATGTAAAAAAAGCAATCAATGTTTTACATGAAGAATTTTTTGAAACAACGTACAAACAAATCAATTTGTTTATTGCCGGCGCCGGAAATGTTGGCAGTAAGTTGATCATGCAGCTAGAACAGCAAGCAGAATATTTAAGAAAAAATCTTCGTTTGCAAGTGCGTGTTGTTGGTTTAGCCAACAGTAAAAAAATGCTTTTTAATGACGAAGGAATTGACCTGGAAAATTGGAAAGAAAATTTGGGTAATGGCACACAAATGAATACAACTGAATTTGTACAAAACATACAAACCAAAAATTTCAGGAATACTGTTTTTATTGATGTTACGGCAAGTTCTGAAATAGCAAAACAATACGAGGCACTACTGACCAAAAACATTTCAGTGGTTGCTTGTAATAAAATTGCCTGCTCATCACCATTTCCTTATTATAAATTACTCAAAAATGCAGCAAGCAACCACAATTCTTTATGGTTGTTCGAAACAAATGTTGGTGCAGGATTACCTGTTATCGGCACATTAAATGATCTGTTGAGAAGTGGTGACGTTATTAATAAAATTGATGCGGTTTTAAGCGGCACTTTAAATTTTGTTTTTAATAATTATAATGGCGAAAGAAGTTTCGCAGAAATAGTAAAACAAGCACAGGACGAAGGATATACGGAACCCGACCCACGCCTTGATCTTAGTGGTATTGATGTTATGAGAAAGATTTTAATTCTCGCTAGAGAAGCGGGAGAAAAAATGGAATTAGAAAACATTAGTAATACTTCTTTCATGCCTCCGTCCTGCATGGTAGGCAGCATAGAAAACTTTTATGCAGAAATGGAAAAACATGAACCGCATTTTAAACACCTTTATGATGAAGCAACAAAAAGAAATTGTAAATTAAAATTTGTTGCATCGTATAACAAGTCAAATAATAACGGCGAAACAAAAGCTTCGGTAGGATTGCAACACATAGATCCGCAACATGACTTTTATCATTTATATGGAAAGGACAATATTGTTTCGTTTTTAACCGAGCGTTACCCGCTTCAGCCCCTGGTAATAAAAGGCGCGGGCGCAGGCGCAGAAGTTACGGCATCAGGTGTATTTGCAGATATCATTCGTGCCGCAAGGGTTTAATCACAATTTATCAAAATAATGGAATATAATAAGGTTATTAAAGTACTCTGCCCTGCAACAATTGCAAACCTTGTTTGTGGCTTTGATGTTTTGGGTTTGTGCCTGCAGGAGCCGAATGATATTATGACGGTAAAATTAATTGAAGAAAAAAAGGTAATCATTCATAGTGCCGATGGTTTTGCTTTACCCAAAGATCCAAAACAAAATACTGCAGGTGCGCCGCTCATTGAAATGTTGAATGAGTTAAATGCGGATATTGGATTTGAAGTTACTATTGAAAAACACATAAAACCAGGCAGCGGAATTGGTTCCAGTGCGGCGAGCGCAGCAGGCGCTGTTGTAGCAGCCAATTATCTAATCGGAAATAAATATTCGAAAGAAGACCTTGTTCGATTTGCAATGTTTGGAGAAAAAGTTGCTTCAGGTGTTAAGCATGCCGATAATATTTCGCCTTGTATTTACGGAGGTATAACTTTAATTCGCTCTATACATCCTCTTGACATTGTTTCTATTCCTACACCCCCACTTTTTATTACCCTTGTACACCCCCAAATTGAAATTAAAACAATTGATGCCCGGCAAATTTTAAGAAAAGAAGTTTTACTTAAAGATGCTATTAAACAATGGGGAAATATTGGCGGATTGATCGCAGGATTTATGAAGAATGACTACGAATTGATCGGACGATCATTAGAAGATGTGATTATAGAGCCAGTAAGAAGCATTTTAATTCCAGGTTTTGCAGATGTAAAAAGTAAAAGCATTGAAGCCGGGGCTTTAGGCGGGGGCATTTCAGGTTCTGGTCCTTCGGTTTTTCTGTTAAGCAAAGAAAAATCTGTTGCTCAGGAAATTGAAAAAATCATGGCTTCAACCTATACCAAACTCGGAATTGATTTCAAAACTTTTATTACTACTGTAAATAATGAAGGAATAAAGGTCCTGGATAATTAAACTAACAACAAACACATTTCAAATCCAATGCTTTATTACAGTACAAATAAACAAGCATCTAAAGTTGATTTTAAGCAGGCTGCAATAAATGGACAAGCGCCGGATAAGGGTTTGTATTTTCCTGAGCATATTCCTCTTCTTGATAAAGATTTAATAATAAACATTGATGAATTGTCGAAAGCAGAAATTGCATTTGAGGTTATCAAACCCTATGTTGGCAATACAATTCCAAATAATGAATTAAAAAAAATTGTTGAAGAAACTATAGACTTTGAATTTCCACTTGTACCTGTAGAAAAAGAAATTTTCTCCCTGGAATTATTCCATGGCCCTACCCTTGCATTTAAAGATGTTGGCGCCAGGTTTATGAGCCGCTGCCTAAGCTATTTTGTAAAGGATAAAGATGCTTCATTAACTGTACTTGTTGCCACATCGGGAGATACTGGCAGTGCAGTTGCAAATGGATTTTTCAACATAGAAGGAATAAATGTTGTGATCCTTTACCCATCTAAAAAAGTAAGCGAACTCCAGGAACTACAATTAACAACTT
>JAKFCI010000329.1:0-14557 GCA_036676725.1 Chitinophagaceae bacterium | reverse complement strand
AAACCAATCCAAAAATTATCGATCACTGCCAATTATACTTTGGTTACAGGAGAAGAATTTACACAGAACAGGAAAAACTTTTCTGATACTTCGTACAAATATTTATTACGCCGACCGAAACATAATGCAAACCTTACTCTGGGCTACCAATTTAACCCGGCATTTTTTGCAAGCCTAAGTGGCAAAGCTGTCAGCAGCCGTTATGATGTGGGCGGGTTTCAAATGCCTGATATTTTACTGGATAATTATTTATTTATAAGTGGCTACGCTGAATATAGATGGAAAGACCACGTACGTTTTTTTGCTGATGCACAAAACATAACAAACAAAAAATTCTTTGATATCAACGGTTATAATACAATGCCCTTTTTAATTAATGGTGGTATTAGTTTTAGCTTGTAACAAATAATTTTCCAATAACAAAGCTGCTTTACAAAATAGTGGCTTTGTTATTTTTTAATCCATGCAATAAAACTTAATAGTTTTGTTCAAACCAATAGCATGGATATAAACATAAAAGAATTGCTGACAGTAAGCTTTACCCTTTTTGCGGTAATAGATATTATTGGCTCAATTCCAATACTGGTTTCTTTAAAAAATAAATTAGGTGGCATTAATGAAATAAGGGCAACGCTGATTTCCGGAGCCTTCATGATCCTGTTTTTATACATTGGCGAGCCCTTTCTAAATCTTTTGGGAGTTGATGTACGCTCTTTTGCAGTAGGTGGCTCAATTGTAATTTTTATCCTGGGTTTAGAAATGGTTTTGGGGCTAGAATTTTTTAAAAGTGAAAAAGATGTGCGGGCAGCAACCGTTGTACCAATTGCCTTTCCGCTGATAGCTGGTTCAGGTACCTTAACGACTATTATTTCGCTCAAAGCAATTTACACGCAGCCCACTGTACTAATCGCCATACTTATTAACCTGGTAATTGTATTTCTTGTATTGAAATCTTTACAATTTATTGAGCGCATGCTAGGGCCGGCAGGCATGATAGCCGTGCGAAAATTTTTTGGTGTAATATTGCTGGCCATTGCGGTAAAAATCTTTGCCACCAATGCTCCCGGACTAATAAAATAACCACAGTTAATTTACCGGCCTCGTAGTACAATGGATAGTATAAGGGTCTCCGAAGCCCTGGATCCGCGTTCGATTCGCGGCGAGGCCACTACAGACATTTAAAATTTTTCGATCGCTTTTGTTTCAATAAAATTTTATAAAACCCTAAGGAGCAGCACTAAATTCGATCTGCGGAAAAAAATGCTCACTATTTGAAACATCTTCAATTACCTGGTCAATCAGGTTGCAATCATCAGTTCCATCAACTTTCCATTGCCCTGTTGAATTAGAGGCGAGCATAGAAGGCGGAAAGATTTCCCTATTTGGATTTTCTGCGGGATTAAGCAATAATCTTCCATTTTCTTTAAACACTTTGTAACCTACCGGGTTACCATTTACAAACAGCACGGTTGAAAAAATATGCATGGGTAAGGAATTAATTACTGTAGAGAATTAAAAAACCGTACCTAAATTTTAAAGGTTGGCTAAAAACCGGCAATCGCAACATCAAATAAGGGTTTTCCTTTATAAGGCATGAGTATCAACATGTAAAGAATAGAAACATTGAAACTTGTGCTTGCATCTAAACAGTAAAGGGCCGATATTACATAAAGAATCCAGATCGCTGAAAAAACCAATCGAAATCCAAATCTCATTTAAAACCTTATCAAATCCAATCCTTTAGAAAGATCGCAAGGCGTCCGTTCCGAAAACTAAAAAGACTAAATATTAGCCTACGCCTGAGATAATTGATCCCTTCTTTTTAGAAGGGATTCTTTTTTTATAAAACTTATTTTTTGGACTTGCTTTTATTTGTACCCAATAAAAATCCATAGGGTTTTAAGTCATCTACATTATCGCAAATGATCTTCGTTATTCCCAGTAATGGAATTGCCAAAATCATCCCGGGTATGCCCCAAACCAATTCGCCTATTACAAGACCAATAATGGTAAATAAAGGATTAATGTTTACTTCCGAGCCAACTACCAGGGGCTCTAATAAATAGGTTTGAAGAAATTGCACAATAGCATAAGTAACGATTACGCCTAATACCATATTTAAACTTCCGCCTTGTGCAATCACCATTAAAACGGTAATTGCATTACCTGTCAGGTTTCCTACAAATGGAACGATCTCGAGCAGCCCGCAAAGTATGGCAAAAAAGAGTGCCCCCTTAACACCTACGATCGAAAACCCTATTCCATACATGACCCATAAACAACCAATCATCATCGCTAAACCGGTAAGGTATTTTTGCGCCACTTTACGGCAGTTCTCAATTATCTTTTGCGTTTTACTTGCATTTTCCTTTGGTGTTATTAGCAGTATAAATTTTTTGATGTGTGTGCGGAAATACAAAAACAAAAACATGTAAACCAAAACAAGTATGGTGTTGGTTAAAAAGCCGCCAAGGCCAGCTAAAATTTTTGAGGCAAAGCCACCGCCTGACGATGAATTAGATTGCGCTTTAACCAATTCATTTTGCTTTTGCACAGAAAGTCCAAAAGTTGATTTTATATACTGCCGGAATTCTTCAATTTTTTTATTTAGATTTTGTTCAATGCCGCTTGCATCTTTACTCAGATCAGAAACCTGCCACACAATTAACCAGATGATGCTACCAACAACAATTACAAATAACAATACCGAAGCTAAAGTTGCCAGCCATTTTGCAGAACCTTTTTGTTGTAACCAGGCACAAAAAGGTAATAATAACATAGAGAACAAAGCCGCAATGGTAAGGGGCACTAAAAAAGGTTTGGCATATACCAAACCGGCAATTAATAAAAAAAGAAATAGCAGTACTTGAATTGATTTTGAAAGAGAGAAATGGTGCATAAAAAAGGGAGCTTAAATAATTATACCAAAGCTCTACCTAAATCTAAATCATGTAATTGAAGATTTATGCATCATACATCCACTTTCTGAAAACAGGCGCTGTCTCCTGGCTAATGATTATACTATGATTTATATCCGGCACCAAAAGGTCAACCTGCAATTTTACTTTGTCAAAAGCTTTAAAACCTTTTACGTAATCGATATTAATGATGTACTGGCGGTTGGCCCTGAAAAACCGATCTGGTTGAAGTTCTTCTTCCAACTCTGAAAGATTTTTATCGCCCAGGTATTTCTTGCCTGATTTATCTATAATGTATACAACCTTATTTTCTGTATAAAAAAGCGCAACATCTTTCAATTTCAATGGTATATTCTCAATGCCTTTTCGCACCATGATCCGCGACTTCCATTTACTAAACTGTTTTACCATGTTTGAAAAACCGGGATTAGCAGCTGGCTTGAAATGTTTTTCAAGCATTTCATATTTTTTTACTGCTTTAATTAATTCCTCTTTATTGACCGGCTTTAGCAAATAGTCAATACCGTTACAATCAAAAGCATTCATCACAAATTCATCGTACCCGGTAATAAAAATAATTGGAATGTTGGTATTCGTTTCATGAAAAACATCAAATGATAATCCATCCGGCAATTGCACATCGCTGAAGATAATATCGGTTGCCAGGTTATTTGAAAAATAATCGATGCCTTCTTTCACAGAAGAAATTGTAGCCTGTACGTTAACCTCGGTGCTAATTTCCGATAGCAGGTCCAGGAGGTTTTGCAAAGCAGGGCGTTCATCTTCAATAATTACTGCGTTTAACATGGGTTAAGTTTTATTCTGGATAATTACTGGAATCCTGACAGTAAATACGCGACCATTTTGCTGTATGTCAATTTCTCTCATACAGCATTTTTTGTATCGTTCATTTAGATCTTGCAATCCTATTTGATCTTCGCTGGTAAAATCAATTTGCTGGCTATCATTATTAATGATTTCTGTCCACTTTTCATTTATTTTAATTAAAATATTCAATGGCTTTAGTTCGGAAAATTGATTGTGTTTAATGGCATGGTCAATTAAAAATTGCAATGAAAAAGGCACGACCCTTTTAGTACGTGCTGGCTTTTGAACAGTTTCTGTAAACAAGTGTAACTTATTATCGTGGCGAACTTGTAATAGAAAAAAATAATCTTCCAAAAATTGAAGTTCATCTTCTAATGCAACCAATTCCCTGTCTCTATTTAATAAATAATACTTGTACACCTGTGCCAGCTTATTATTAAACAAGTAGGCCTTATCAGGATCTGCATGTATTAAATGCGCAAGGGTAGTGAATGAATTCAAAAAAAAATGCGGATCGACTTCCCTTCTAATTTTACAATCTTTGGTCATGTTGTGCAGTTGATACAGGCAAAAACCGAATAGGAAAAGTCCTAATTAATAGTCAAGTAAATCTATTAACCTGCTGCTTGATACTAATGTGAATAATGTTGCAATGGAAGTATTCAAGTACGAACGGCAGTGGAGATGATTTTGCGTTATTGCCTATAAATATGAAAGGCTGATAGCTGGAATCAATAAATAAAAAAACCCTTTGCAAATGCAAAGGGTAGAAATAAAAATTTTCATTATTGCCGTATCCATTTCCGGGTAGAATTATTGACACCAAAGTCTAACAAACTAACAACATAAGTTAGGTTGCCGGCATCATCTATCGTTGCCGTTCCTTGTACTCTGCCATAATCACCAGCTTCATTTTCAGGTAGAATAAGGTCTCGTCCATCTACTGTTAATATATAAGATGCAATAACAGCGGCGCTATTCATGCCCCAAATATTATCTGCAAGGTAAAAACCGGGCGCAAGTTTGGTTATGGTAGCAACATAATTAAAGGTTCCTGTATTGGCATAATGTCCTGCAATGTTTACATTAGGTAGTTCTTCAGAAGGCAAAACAGCTACTGTTCTTGTAATCGTCCCTTCAAAACCGTCCTTGTTTTTGGCGGAATAAACCAGGTCATAAATACCTACCGTATTCACGTCGACCTCGCCTGATGTTGTTACGGTTAAATCCTGTTCGCCTTCTTTTGCAGATACACCAGGCTCGACATACGTACCCCCTTTAACTATAGAAATATACGTGTCGCCTGTCATCGTAAATTTTGGATAGACCGTAATTTTCGAAACCGATTCAGTTGTATCCTTTTTGCATGAAAAAATGGTAAATAAAATAAAGGCGAGGATAAAAAGAAATTTATTTTGCTGCATACATTTCGTTTTAAATAGTTTTAATTCTGACCGGTTGTATTAACATCCCACCACATTTTTTCTGTGATCTCTTTTTGTGCCGGGGTGTTTGGATTTCGTGAAACCTCGGTATCGGAATATAATATGCGAACCGGGAAACTGTTTCCAATGTTTGATGCATCCGAAACGTGGAAAATATCAGGATAGCCTGTTCTTCTCCATTCTGTCCATGCTTCAACATTTTGGGTTCCATTCATGCTGATCCACTTTTGTGTGATCACTGCATCAATTTTTTCCTCCAGGCTACCGGATGCCGGAAATGAAACAGAGGATTGTGCCAGGTAGCTTCCTGCCAACGCAGGACTTAAGCCCCAATATGCAAATGATGCTTTCACGCCATTATCGTACAAGGTTTGTGCATTGCCAGTACCCCAAGCACGAACTACTGATTCAGCTTGTAAAAAATAGCTTTCTGCTGCACTCATTAATACAACAGGCGCATCTCCGCCATCTGTTTTCGGACCTCCAACCAAAGGACCGGGTTTGGACCACATATTTGCATCAAGTGTACCGGTTAAATTTTTACCGTTTCCCTGGTTAATGCCTGCATAATTTCCGGCATTAGGCGCAACCGTTGCTTTTTGGTAAAAGATGTCAATACGTGGATCGTTATTTTCAACCAGATAAGTTAATGCTGTATTACTTGCTAACAGGTTTGCATTAGAAAGCGCATTTTGCGTCATGTACAATGGATGCTGGTTGAATGTTTCTGTAGTAAATTGAATGTCTGCATCCTGCCCCTGCTCCAGGAATTGTGCACCTGCTGAATACATGGCTTTAATACCCGCTTCTGCAATTTGCGGACGTACATAAGCTTGACGTAAATAAATTCTTAGCTTAAGTGTATTGGCAAATCTTTTCCATAATTCCATATCGCCGCCATAAACTATATCATCTGCGCCCGGGTGATCTGAACTTGTTTCATCAATCAATGCAAGGCCTTCATCTACCAATGTAATCAAGCCATTGTATACATCTTCCTGCGCATCGAACTTTGGAGTTGGGTTTGTTGGATCTAAAGCTTCCGAGAAAGGAATATCGCCATGCAAGTCTGTTAAGTACTGAAATACATAAGCCTGCATGATCTTTCCAATGGCTGCATAGTTTTTACGGCCCAATTCAATACCCTTGTCAGTAATGTATTTAAAATCTGTTAGCGGACCTGTATAAAGCGATTGCCATTGTATATTAAACGTTGTGGACTGAATTACATACTGCTCGTAATTATTGTATTGGTTTGCTGTTGGCCCTTGTGTCCAGAACTGCCCCCAAATACCCCCTAAAATTTGGTAAGGACTTGCCATATTGTAAGCTGTATAACCTAATGCAGATGGCAACACGAGGTCGACGGTAGCTTCTGTTGGCCTGGTGGGATCCGTATTGATATCGAGTTGCTTTTTACAAGATCCAATACCTGCCAGTATTACCATCATCAAGCTGATATAAAATATTTTCTTGTTCATAATCTTTTCTTTTAACTATTAAAAAGTGATTCTAATATTAGCGCCATAACTTCTTATTGAAGGAATACTTCCATACTCGTATCCCTGGGCATTTCCTGTTCCGAATGAACTTGTTTCGGGATCGGAATAGGTATTTTCTTTTGCGGTTTTAAGGAAAAGATTTCTACCAATTAAACCCACCTGTGCGGCACTAATGGGCGTTTTACTAAACCAGCTTTTTGGTAACCGGTAGGTTAATGAAACCTCACGTAATTTCAGGTAGCTTGCATCCACAAGATTTTCCATAGGCCTTGGGCTTACATGGGTAGAATAATAGGTTGTTACACTTTCAATAGGCACGTCTGTATTTTCTTCATATTTACCTGTAGTTGCATTTAGTATAACACTATTTGGAATTACAAATGGCAAACGATCGTTGTAGGTTGTTAATGGATCGGTACCAAGAAATGATTGTAAAGATTTTGTTCTTGAATAAAACAATCCTCCTTTGCGTCCATCTATTAAAGCTGTTAGCGTAAACCCTTTAAAAGAAAAAGAATTAAACAAGCTCGCCATGTAATCCGGGAAATAAGTTCCGTAGGTTTTTGCAGGGCCAACAACAGGGTAACCTGTAGTACCATTCACTACAATTCTTCCCAACGAGTCGCGTAGGTAACCAGTTCCAAAAAATTGCCCGTAGGGTTGGCCCACTTCAGCTACAATTGAACCTCCGTTAAATCCACCTGGCAGTGTTATGCGTGTTGTACCGTCGGCCAGTTCATCTACGTTGCTTTTATTTTTAGAAAAAGTGGCGGTCATTTCCCACGTAAAGCTTTTCGATTGAACCGGGATGCTTCTTAGCAACAGCTCGACACCTTTATTTGATATTTGCCCGATGTTGGTTACTTGTGCTGTATACCCGGAAGATGCTGCAATAGGCAGTGTAATAATTTGATCTGTTGTTTTATTGTAGTAGTAGGTTGCATCAATTCCTACCCGGTTTTTAAATAATGATAATTCCAGTCCGCCTTCATACGATGTGGTAAACTCCGGTGTCAGATTTGGGTTGCCAATTACCCCACCAACGGTAAAACCGGGTACACCATTAAAAGGAAAAGTAAGTTGGGAATTATTATAATTGTCTGATACCACGGCAGGTACAAAAACCGATTTCAATAAATAGGGATTTGCATCATTACCCACTTTAGCCGCACTTGCTCTTAGTTTACCATAACTAATAAATGATGGCATTTTCATGGCTTCACTAAAAACAAAAGAAAGGTTTGCACTTGGATAGAAGAAACTATTGTTGCCTTGCGGTAAGGTGGATGACCAGTCATTACGCCCGGTAATACCAAGGAACAAATAATTTTTAAAAGCAAAATTTACATCGCCATACAAACCAAATAAGCGACGCTTTTCAAAATCGGGTGCAGCCGCTGGATTTGGATTGGTGGTAGTTGGGGCGCCTGCTGTATTACTCAGGTTATAAAGACCGGGAATGACAAGGTCATTGATTTTTGCAAATGTTTGTTCGGCTACCCGTTGACGGAAGTTGTGACCAACCAATACTCTTAAGCCGAAATCATCGTTTATTTTAAAATTTCCTGAAGCCGTCAGGTCTGTTGTTAATTCCCTGATGCCAATTGATTGTTCTGAATAACTTCCCTCGAAATTATTATCGAAGTTTTGGTTGTGATCATCTGGAATAATGATTTTGGCTTGAATTTGTTTCCGAAAATCATTAGTAACATCAGTACCCACTCGTCCGAGTATATCCAGCCAGGTTGTTGGTTTGTATCCTAATTCAACATTGCCCAAAATGCGGTTAACTGTGCTGGTGTATGAGTCTTCGCCCAAATACCACCAGGGGTTAACGGTATAAGCACCATAATAACCGGAGGGTGTATTGAATTTATTATTCTTATAGTCTTTTAATTCAAGCAAAGAAATATCGCGTGGCGTTTGCAGCACCTGCTCGTACGGTGAAGGTCCCTGCCCTTGAACAGAAAGGTCGCCTACTGCTCGTATATAATTTATGGTTGCATTAGAATAAAGCTTTTTCGACAATTCGGCCGTGCCGGTAAAACGCACTGAAGAACGGGTGTATTCTGTACCCGGCATGATACCTTTTTGCTGAATATTATTTAATGATAAATAATAACTGTTTCGATCGTTGTTTTGAGAAAGTGAAATACCATTGTTCAATACGCCCCCGATGTCAAAAAATTCTTTTACATTATCAGGCAAGGCCACGTAAGGTTTAACCCTTTGTTCGCCGTCAACTATTTGGCCCCATGGGCGTACAACACCATCGAATTTGGGTCCGAAGCTCCAGTTCTCTCTCAGGTCTGGATCTTCCAAACCTACACCTTGGCCAAAGGTGTTTTGATATTCCGGAAGTTTTAAAATTGACTCAAATGTGTACGAACTTGTTAGTGAAATTTCTGTTTTTTTATTGCCTAAGCGGCTCCCCTTTTTTGTAGTGATAATTAATGCACCATTCGCCGCACGGCTTCCATATAAAGCCGCAGCTGCCGGGCCTTTTAAAACAGTAACAGATTCAACATCTTCAGGATTAATATCGTTACCGCGGTTCCCAGGGTCTACCTGGTTATTTAAATTATCGCCGGGGTCTACCTGAGAATTGTCTATAGGCACACCATCAACAACAATTAAGGCCTGGTTATTTCCCAACAGCGAAGTACCTCCCCGGAAGACGATGCGAGTAGAACTGCCAACCCCACCTGAAGCATTGGTAATATTTACACCGGCAACCTTTCCTTGTAAAGAATTTAATACACTCCTGTCTTTACCCCTGGTTAATTCTTCGGTGCGAATGGTTGGCGCCGAATAACCAAGCGTTCTTGCTTCTCTCCTGATACCTTGTGCCGTCACTACAACCTCACTTAGTTGTTGTGATTCCTGCGTCAGGGCAATGGTTAGGTTGTCGTCACTCCCTACCCTCACTTCCTTGTTAGAGAAACCCACATTAGAAATGACAAGTACATTTCCTGTGTTTGCATTGATACTAAAATTTCCATCGTTATCGGTTTGCACAGCGGTATTTTGCCCGCGTACAGAAACTGTGGCGCCAACTGCTGGCAATCCTTTTTCATCTGTTACTTTTCCGCGAATGGTTCGCTGCTGCGCTATAACGGTGATGGCTAGTAGAAAAGTTGCTAATAGAGTCATTGATTTTCTCATACAATTCGTTGTTTTGAAAATGTTATTCGATCCATAACATTAAATGACAACCGAATTTTGCTTTTTGCTGATTAAATATCACCACTGAATTACCGAAGCATTAAACTTCGTTGCCGAACTACCAATTTGGAAAGTTTAGGTAATGGGGGAAGGAAATAAGTTGAAAATATTCCTGTTTTAACCTCAGCCGGCTTTTTTCATGCTTGAGCAAAAAACGCAAATGAAGATGGAATCAACCCCATAGCTTTGAAATTGAAAAGCAAAAAACATACATTTTTTATAAACTTTTTCTCATTTGAACGTTTGATGCAAGCAGGTGTCTTTCTAGTCGGCCTGCTTTTTTTATTTTGGTACAAAATTTTCAGTTTTATTGGAAATGAAAATGTATGTCTAGTTTCAATGAAGTCATAAATTCGGGCAAACCGGTTTTAGTAGATTTTTTTGCAGAATGGTGCGGACCTTGTAAAATGATGGCGCCAATTTTAAAACAAACGAAAGATAAGTTTGGGGAAGCAGTAACTATTATCAAGATCGATATTGATAAAAACCGGCAGGCTGCCGAACAGTTTCAAATACAAGGTGTGCCCACACTGATTTTATTTAAGAATGGCATTGTTAAGTGGAGACAATCTGGTGTGGTACCGGCAAATACTTTAGCGCAGGTTATTAACCAGCATAATTAAAAAAGATGGGAGGAAGCTGCTTTTGCAAACGGCCATGTTGGCAGCGAACTAATGATTTTCAGATCATCAATAATTGATGTTTCATTATCTAAAAACTGCATCACTTTTTGTGGGGCATTTTTTTCAAATAGGTCTTTAAATATGGCTGCGCCTTGCAAGGTTCGATTGTGCAAAATGTTTAGTAAAACACTATCATAAAATTGAAATTTTTTTGATTGAGGCTGAACCTCAAAAGGATGATCATTCTTTACAAGGCTTTGCACAATTTCAGCGGAATGTTTTTGAATGCTTTTAAAAGTATAACCACTCGATCCTTTTGTACGACCGCCTGCAGTACCAATGTTAATGATATTATTTTGAGTGGAAGGAAATAAAAAATTGGTCATAGGTATGACACCAAATTCTTTTTCTTCGATAGAATAAGAACTTATTCCCAGGTCATTTTCTACATAGTTATTTAATGCAGTTTCATAGTCGGCATCCTGTAAAAGTTGGTGGGAAAAAAGTGTGTATTCAATCAATGCTTCGTTTTCGGAAAATGGCAGCAAGTAAAAAAAAGTTGCACCTTCCGATTGGCCTGTCCGAAAGTCCATTAAAGTTGCAACTGCAGGATCGAATTGCGGTTGTGCCGTTTTTATAAACCAGCCTTTAAAATGTTGTAACAGCCAAAACTGGTTTTGCTTTAGTTGCGGTTTTTGAAAAAGTATACTATTAAAAATGTACTTGCAGGAAAACTTGTTGCCATCGATTATAACACTTGTACCATGGCTATCGCTTTTTATATCATCAACCTGGCCCTGGATGATCGTAAAATTGCTTTGTGATTTTATTTGAGTTAAACAATACTCGTAAAAATCTATCCCCTTGATCAATTTGTATTGATAGGGCTGAATAGAAAGTTGTTTTGAAAAATCATTTGCGTGAAACCATAATTGGTCCCATTGTTTATAAACAATGGATTGAAATAAGCCATTTTCTTTTTCCCAAAAACACCAGGTACGATCGTTTTTGTTTTTCGGCGCATTATCTACAATCAGTATTTTTTTACCTGCCAGTTCATTCGATTGAATGATATGAATTGCCAAACTTAAACCAGCGCAACCAGCGCCTGTAATTATATAATCGTATGGTTGTGAAGTTTGCAAATAGCCGAATAAAGATTAAAAGTACAAGTGAGTGACACAACAAAAGTTGAATAAAGATTCAAGAGTTGGAAAAATATTAATCGGCCTCCGGTGCGTAAGCTACTTTTTTACCAGCCATTAGTTGTTTGTCGCGACGGATCTTTTCCCAATATTTTTTATGTACGTACAACATGCCGAAACTTTCACCGTCCTCTTTATTTAAATATTTATGGTGCATTTTGTGCGCCCAGCGAATGGCACGTACGTAAGTGCTTTTGCTGCGGCTAAACCATTTAAATCGCTGGTGAATAATTACATCGTGCACCAAAAAATAAGCGGCCCCATAAGCCATGATACCAAAGCCAATAGCCTGCATCCACCAAACTTTATCAATAGTTCCAAAAAGAATTAACAGCATGCTTGGCACCGCAAAAATGACAAAAAACCAATCATTTTTTTCGAAAAAACCAGGCTCTTTTTGATGATGATCGCGGTGCAGGAACCATAGGAAACCATGCATGACATATCGATGTGTAAGCCAGGTAATACCTTCCATTGTAATGAAGGTTGCCAATAAAACAAGTATAAAATAAATTGCTGTCATTATTGTTTCAATATTTCAAACACTCAAATAGCAAAAAGCTTTATTGATTTATAAATACAGCTCCGTAATTTTCTTTCCACCATTGCTCTATCCGTGGAAAAACTATCTTAAACCAAATGGTAAAGTCAGACGGGTTTTTCTCCAAATCCTTTTTGATGTCACGCATGTGCCTGTAACTAAAATCATCTACTTCGTTTTCGTTTGTTTTTATTTCGCCGTCAAATTCACCTACAAATACATGATCGTATTCATGCTCAATTAAATTGTTTTCAACGGTTTCATTGTAGCAAAAAGAAAATATTTTATTCAGCCCCGTAGTAAAGCCCATTTCCTCTTCTAAACGCCTTGCTGCCGCATTTGCTACCTCCTCGCCCGGGTAAGGATGGCTGCAACAAGTATTGCTCCAAAGTAATGCGCCGTGGTATTTATAGGCGGCTCTTTTTTGCAATAACATCCTGCCACTTTTATCAAACACAAAAATACTAAAAGCACGGTGGAGCACACCTCGTCTATGTGCTTCCATTTTTTCCATAGTGCCTATTTCCTCATCACCTTCTGTCACTAAAATTACTTCCTCCATGCACTATTAAATTAAACGTAAACTATTTTTAACACCAGCTCTAAATACAATATACGCTTTATGATAATTGGCAATCCTGATGCGTTTATTTAAGATGAGCGCCGGCTGCGTACTCTTAATTTTTTTAAAAAGCGAATAATAATATTTATACGCAACATATACGCCAAACCTTGCTTTTATTGGCAATTGCAAAATACCATGGTAGGCTTTTGCAAAATCTTCTTCAATGTCTTTTTCTATTTGCAATTTATCGGCAAGCGTGAAATTGTGAAAATTACAACCTGGGAAATACATCCGGGAAAGATCTGTAAAATCTTCTTTTATATCTCTTAAAAAATTTACTTTTTGAAATGCAGCGCCTAAGGCTCGTGCCGATTGACGCAATTCTTCATAAATAATTTTATTTCCTTCGCAAAAAATAAACAAACACATTAAACCTACCACTTCGGCCGAACCATAAATGTATTCTTCGTATCCCTGCCGATCATAGGCATTTGCTGTCAAATCAGATTCCATGCTGCTAAAAAATGCATGGATCAATTCGTGATCAATATCGTATTGGTTAACGGTGCGTTGAAAAGAATTGAGTATCGGGTTTAAACTAATGCCTCTTTCGATCGCATCGAAAGTTTGCTCTTTGCATTGGTTCAACAGCAGTTCCTTATCATGTCCATGAAACGTATCGACAATTTCATCAGCCAGGCGCACAAACCCATAAATATTAAATATGGGACCTCTTAAATCGGGATGCAATAATCTTATTGCCGACGAAAAAGAAGTGCTATAATGAAGTGTTACAGCTTTGCTGCAATCGGAGCTCACTTTATGAAAAGCTTCAACTGTCATAACGTTACTGGTTAAACATTTTTAAAACTTGTTTCGACACAACCTCGCCGCTTATTAAACTTGGTGGCACACCAGGCCCGGGCACAGTAAACTGTCCCGTATAAAAAAGGTTCTTCACTTTTTTACTTTGGCAGGAAGGTTTAAGATTGGCAGTTTGTGAAATGGTATTGGCTAGCCCGTATGCATTGCCCTTGAACGAATTGTAATCCTGCACAAAATCGCTTACCGAATATGTTTTTTTAAATACGATGGAATCTTTGATCTTTTCACCTGTTCTTTCTTCAATACGGTTAATAACTATATCAAAATAACTTGCTCTCAAATCTTCTGTATCGTGTTTTAAACCTGCTGCCACCGGTATTAAAATAAATAAATTTTCACCGCCCTCCGGTGCGGCGCCGGCATCGGTTTTAGATACAACACTTAAATAAAAAAGTGGTTCAGTAGGCCATTTAGGATCCTGGTAAATTTCTTTTGCATGCAATTCAAAAGGCACATCGAAAAAAAGTGAATGATGCAAAACGTTATTCAATTTTTTATTTAAACCTACATAATAAATAAGGCAGGAAGGGGCTAAAACTTTCCTATCCCAATAAGCATCCGAATAAGTTCTGTATTCTTTTTGTAACAAATTTGTTTCGGTAAAATGGTAATCTGCGCCACTAATAATGGCATCTGCAATATGTTCGCCCTTTGATGTAATTAATTTTTTTGCGCTTCCTTTTTCTATAATGATCTCCTTTGCTTCTTCTTCAAACTTAAATGCTACACCCAGTTCTTCTGCTAAAGATTGCATAGCTTGTACAATGCTGAACATGCCACCCTTGGGATACCAGGTTCCTCCTTTTATGTCCGCATAATT
>JAKFCI010000328.1:0-4638 GCA_036676725.1 Chitinophagaceae bacterium | reverse complement strand
CGCCGCTTTTTTTATTTTTTTCAACTACACTTGTCCGTTACAAACATTAATAAGATGCAATGTTTGGTCTTTTGAAACTTATTTCCTTTTTTGTGCAGCCAAATATTAGAGTGCCTGCATTCTAATTCCAAATAACTGATGATCAAATCAAATTAAAAATGAGAACTGAATCCTTTGTAAGACCCGCCGTCATCGGCATCGCCATTATTATCACCGCCTTTATTTTAGGCACTGCTTTTAAAAACAGGAACGCCACCCAGGACTCTATATCCGTAGTTGGATTAGGCACCCGGGATTTCACATCAGATGAAATTGCCTGGTCGGGTAGCTTTGATTCTAAATCACCAACAGCCAAAGGTGCTTACGATATCATCAATGCAGACAGGGAAAAAGTAAAAGCGTTCTTTATTGCCAAAGGTTTTAAGCCAACGGAATTTAATTTCGGCGGTGTCAGCTTCGGCAAATCTTTCCGCACCATTACCAAAGAAACAAAAGACGAAACCGAAACAGAAAGAGTATTTGATGGTTATACCGCTACGCAAAGTATTTCCTTTACCAGTAAAAAAGATTCGGTGCTGATGAAGAAAATAGAAAACGTTATTGACCAAACTTCCGAGTTGATCAATTCCGGTATTGAGTTTAACTCAGGTCAAATACTATATACTTATTCCAACCTGCCAAGCCTGAAACATAACCTGATTGAAAAAGCATCGCAGGATGCTAAAGAAAGAGCGCAAAAGATTGTGAACACCGCCAGCGGCGACCTGGGTAAATTAAAAGCCGCTTCTATGGGCGTGTTTCAAATAACAGGTACAGGCTCGGTTGAAGAAGATAGTTATGGTGGTAACAATGATATTTACAGCAAAAATAAAACAGCAAGGATAACCGTTAGACTGGAGTACATACTTGATTAAAAACTTAGACCACAAATTGTAACTATGTTACTAGCTATACTTTTACCAACTTTCATTATGAGTTGACCAACTCACAGCGTGATTTTTCAAACCTTTGGCTACAAATTTTCCAAAACTTCCCTGTAGCCACGGCCAATAGGAATGGAAATGCCGTTAACTTCCACCATTTCTGCAGTGTAAGATTCGATCTTGCCGAGGGAGATAATATAGGAACGGTGGATCCTTTTAAAGAGATGGGCAGGCAAAAGATCTTCTATTTCATGCGTACTCATTTTCGAAACAAATTCTTTTTTCGTAGTCACGATCTTTATGTACTCCCTTTGGCTTTCGATAAAAACGATCTCTGAGAATAATATCTTGACCTTCTTTTTCTGCACGTTCAAAAACAAATGGTCTTTGATGGAGGCTGTTTCCACCGGCGCAGTTTTTACCGGGCTGGCCGATTTTACTTTTGTAACCGAGACGAGGAACCTTTCAAACTCAAAAGGCTTCAACAGGTAGTCGGTTACATTCATGTCAAAACCTTCTACCGCGTATTGGTGATAGGCAGTTGTAATGATTACTGCCGGCGGATGCGTGAGTGTTTTTAAGAAAGCCATCCCTTTTAATTTGGGCAGGTGGATGTCTAAAAAAATCAGGTCTGTTTGATGGTCCCTTAAAAAATCCGTGGCTAGTATCGCATCTTTAAAAGTTCCTTCCAATTGCAAAAAGGGAACGGAAGCAATATAATCCGCAAGCACTTTAGCTGCCAGTGGTTCGTCTTCTATGATAATGCATTTGATATCAGGCATGGCTGGCCAGGTTTATTTTTAAGGTAGCAATAAATTGCGCATCTTCTTTTTGTAAACTTAGCTCGTAATCGGTATACAACAATTCAAGTTGACGCCTCAAATTAGAGAGGCCAATGTTTTCTTTAACGTTGCCTTCAGCCGCATTTGTTTCTGCAGAATTTTTTACAATAAAGGTTAGTTGTCTTTGCTTCACCGAAAGATGAATGTCGATAAAAGGTTGTCCCCTGGTTTCCGACACACCGTGTTTGAAAGCATTTTCTACCAGTGGTATCAACAACAGAGGTGGCAGGGCCTGCTTCATATCTTCAATGTCGTAATTAAAATTTATGCGCAACGATTCATCGTAACGCAATTGTTCCAAGGCAATATAATCACTAATGATCTTTAGTTCCTGTTCGATGGCAATATAGGCGCCGCTTGTTTCATAGAGCATGAAACGTAGGATCTTCGACAGTCGTAAAATAGATTCCGGCGCCAGGTCGCTCTTGTCCCTTGCCAAAGAATAAATATTGTTCAGGGTATTGAATAAAAAATGCGGGTTGGTTTGCGACTTTAAATAATTCAGTTCGGCTTCCTGCTTTTCAATACGCAGTTGTTGTGCAGATTGTTTCAGTTTTATATAATCGTAAATGTGACCAATAATGCCGAAGAACAAAAGCGACATAACGCCACCCTGGGTTTGGTAAGCCACTGCATGCGATGTTTCCGTATCAAACCTTAACGGTGTGTACAAATGTAAAGCAATGCCTAACTGCCGCCAGGCATACAATCCAAAAGAAAGAAACATCATCACCAGCCAAAAACAAAAGATAAAAATGATGACATTGTACAGGAGGTATTGTCTTTTTCGTGTGATAAATGGCCAGGCATATTCAAAGAAAATGAAATTGACAACGAGTAAATAAACGTTGCGCCAAAGTTCGTTTGGAATTCTTACCAAAAAAGTATCCCATTCAGAAACGAGGTAAACAAACAACCACAGCAAGGTCCAGCCAAGGGCAACCCATAAATAAAATTGAAAACGTTTTTTATTAAAAGTGAGCTTCGTTTGCATCGGTGCAATAAATATCGGCAAATCCTGCTCTATTGTAGCCTCATTCTACAGAACGTGCATAAGCGTAAACAAATCACCTGCTGCGGTCAACGATGTATTTAATACAAGAAGCGATTGACATCTTACCCTAAAAATATAATGGAAAGATTTCGATGTGTTTTACAAGGAGAAAGTTACTGTCCTTAAAAAATGAAGATCATTAATGCTAGACAACCAGGATGATATTATTCATCAATCCCCTATAAGAATATACTGAGGGCTGTTGTTTGTTTACCATAACCTGCTGTTTATTGACAGTGGTCTTTAATGCAGTTTTTAAATAAATATTCTTGTAGAAATAATTAAAAAATGAAAAAGTTTATAACCGTCGCAGCAGCATTTTTAATGATTGCGCTTCAACTGCAAGCGCAGGTAGAACCGAATGCAGGCAATTGGTCAACCTGGTTCATTTCATCCGGTAAAGATTATCGTTTACCGCAACCAAAATCGTACAAAGAAGAAATTGCACAAGTGCTCCTAAGCCAAAAAAACCTTGATGCAACAGGCAAGGCACAAATGCTTTATTGGAATGCGGGTGCACCGGGTTACCGCTGGCAGGAAATGATCACCAAGCTTTGGCAAATGGATACAGGTTACAATGGCGTATTGGCAAACATGTTATTGAGTGTTTCCATTTATGACGCCACCATCGCGGCCTGGGAAACCAAGTATGCTTATAAACGCCCCCGTCCCTTTGCAGCCGACAACCGTATACAAGCATTGATCATAAAACCGGAAAGTCCTTCCTACCCTTGCGAAAATTCGGTAGCGGCAGGTGTAGCAGCAACAATCATTGGTCATTTTTTTCCGGCACTTAAGGATTCTGTTTTAGGATTGGCGCAACAAGTCATGTCCTCACGCATTGCAGCCGGTGTGGCCTTCCCCAGCGATACACGTGATGGTTTTGAACTGGGAAAAAGAATAGCATTAAAAGAAATTGAACACACCAAAGACTATACACCAAAAACAGCCTGGGATGGTAAGATACCGGCGGGTGCAAACTATTGGAAAGGAAAACCTATGTTCCCGCTTGCCGGCCAAATTAAAACAGTTGTATTGGAAACGGGTAGCCAGTATCGCCCGGGACCACCACCAGATTTTGCAAAAGAAATGGAGGAACTGAAAAATTTCAAACCAACGTACCGCTCTAACGCTAATGCCTACCTGTATGCAAGTCAATCGGGCGATGACCTTTTGCACAAAAAGATTTTTGAACATAACCTGCATTTAAACCCGCCAAGAGCAGCACGCATTTATGCAACAACAGCCGTTGGCGTGTATGATGGTTTTATTGCTTGCTGGGATGCCAAGTATGCATACTGGGGCATAAGACCTAACCAATACGATACTACATTTAAACCGGTATTGATCCACACACCACCTTTCCCCGGATATCCTTCCGGTCATGCATTAATGGGCGGATTGTACGCAGAGATATTCACTTATTTCTTTCCTGCCGACAAAGCTTTATTTGATAAGCGAGCCAAAGACGGTGCTGAATCTCGTTTCCAGGGTGGTATCCACTTTCGTACTGATAATGAAGTAGGATTAAGTCTTGGAAGAAAAGTGGGAGCAGCTGTTGTACAAAAGATTGTTGCCGATAAAGCTGACAATGGAGCAAACCATGCAAAGCAAAAAGCAGTTGCAGCGGCTAACAAATAAAGAATTGAAATTTTAAACAGTAACAATTGATGATGTGAAAATTGTATGAGCCTGGAGCAATAATCAAGAATTCTTTAAAAAAGAAATAAAAGAACGTGTGATCAAATGTTCCAGGCTCCTTTTTATTTACACTAATTCAATACCGATCTTGCGCATTAGGATAGATGCATTAAGGCTG
>JAKFCI010000327.1:0-17969 GCA_036676725.1 Chitinophagaceae bacterium | reverse complement strand
AACTTCCGTACTGGCAGGTTTGAAAGAAGCCGTAGGTACAAATGCAAACATTGTTTATGCAAAAGGTTCTAACCTGGATGCCGACACATTATTTGAACAAAGAGCCGGCATGTTTGGTAAAGATTTTAAAAGAGATAACCGTACAGAGGATCAATTATTACAAGAAGCATTAACCGCTGCAAATGGGGCAGATGTAATCGTAGCCGCATTAGGTGAAGCTTCGGAAATGAGTGGGGAAAGCAGCAGTCGTACCAACATTGAAATCCCTGGAACTCAAAGAAAATTATTAGAAGCGCTATTGAAAACAGGAAAGCCTGTTGTTCTTGTTTTATTTACCGGACGTCCGTTGGCTTTAAAGTGGGAAAGCGAAAATGTTCCTTCTATATTAAACGTTTGGTTTGGTGGATCAGAAGCAGGAAGTGCCATTGCAGATGTATTGTTTGGAAATATAAATCCTTCAGGTAAACTAACTACAACTTTTCCGCAGAATATTGGCCAGGTACCGATTTTCTACAATCATAAAAATACAGGACGTCCACTGGAGCAAGGCAAATGGTTTCAAAAATTCCGGTCAAATTATTTAGATGTTTCTAACGAGCCGCTTTATCCATTTGGTTATGGTTTGAGCTATACAAACTTTACCTATGGTGATGTAAAATTGAATACAACCAACTTAAAAGCGGGTGGTGCAATTACAGCTACTATAGCAGTTACCAATTCAGGTACGAAAGACGGCCAGGAAGTAGTACAACTTTATATTCGCGACCTTGTTGGAAGCATTACACGCCCGGTAAAAGAATTGAAAGGATTTCAAAAAATTGCATTGAAAGCAGGTGAAACAAAAAATGTAAGTTTCACCATTACAACTAATGATTTGAAGTTTTATAATTACGATTTAAAGTTTGTAGCTGAACCCGGGGATTTTAAAATGTTTATCGGTGGAAATAGCAGGGATGTAAAAGAAGCAAGTTTTAAATTACTTTGATCAATTAAATATTTGTAATTATTTTCTGGCGGTTTATACAAGTATACTTATGCGCAGGAAATGATGAATTGCCAAAAAATATTCGACCTACAACACGAAAATGATTAAAAATCTTTCAATGTTTAAATTCAAATTTCATCCTTCAATATTGATTACATGCACCGTCGTTCTTTTGTTTTCATGCGGTAAAAGAACGACGGGAGTTGGCACAACACCAACTCCGCCTGTAACGCCTTCACAGCCACCAGTTGTATCAACAAATGAAATAGATTTTTGGTTAACCAAAAGCGACCAGTCTGTACTGCTTCAAAAACAAAATGTTGTTTTATCTTTTAATTCAACCAGCAATGCTTCACAAGTAATAGAGATTGATACAACCAAGCAATTTCAAACTATAGATGGTTTTGGATATACACTTACCAGCGGAAGTGCTTCTGTTATTAACACGTTGAGTGCTTCAACCAAATCAGCATTATTAAAAGAATTATTTAGCAATGATGCTAATGCAATTGGTGTGAGTTATTTAAGAATAAGCATTGGTGCTTCAGACTTAAGTGCTTCTGTTTATACGTATGATGATATGCCTGCCGGACAGACGGATCCTACACTTGCAAATTTTAGTTTGGACCCGGATAGGGCCCATGTCATTCCATTGCTAAAAGAAATTTTAGCTATTAACCCGGCGATAAAAATTTTAGCGACACCCTGGTCTCCCCCTATTTGGATGAAAGATAATGGCAGTTCAAAAGGTGGAAGTTTACTGCCGCTTTATTATCCTGTTTATGCACAATACTTTGTAAAGTACATACAGCAAATGAAAAATGAAGGCATTACCATTGATGCCATCACGCCGCAAAACGAGCCTTTGCACCCGGGCAACAACCCAAGTTTGTTGATGCTTGCCGAACAACAAAGGGATTTCATTAAATCTCATTTAGGTCCTGCTTTTGTTGCTGCTGGTTTAAACACAAAGATTATTGCTTACGATCATAATTGCGACAGGCCTGATTACCCGCTAACTGTTTTAAACGATGCAGCAGCAAGAAAATATGTTGATGGATCGGCCTTTCATTTATATAATGGCAATATTTCTGCACTATCTGAAGTGCATAACGCCTATCCTGATAAACACGTATATTTTACAGAACAATACACCGCTGCAGATGGGCAATTTGGCGGTGATTTACAATGGCATATTAAAAATGTAATTATTGGATCCATGCGTAACTGGAGCCGTAATGCATTAGAATGGAATTTGGCAAACGATCCTTCATATGGTCCGCATACACCCGGTGGGTGCACAACATGCAAAGGCGCACTAACAATTGGTAATTCTGTTAATAGAAACGTGGCTTATTACATCATTGCGCATGCATCAAAATTTGTTCCTGCTGGTTCATTAAGAGTTGCCAGTAATGTATCTGCAAGTTTGCACAACGTTGCCTTTATTACTCCAACCGGGAAAAAGGTAATGATCGTATTGAACGAAGCAAGTTCGCCGGCAAATTTTGCCATTAAATTTAAAGGTAAGCTGGCAAATGCCTCACTTCCCGCTGGTTCTGTAGGTACTTTTGTGTGGTAAAATTTAAGGAGTAAGATTTATTTTTTTGCATCACCTAATTTGAAAATGCAGCACATGAAATATATAATCTTCGCCTCAAGTATTTTTTTCTTTTTTTCCTGTAATGAGAAAAAGACGATCATATCTTCGGCAATTGTTACGGATTCTTCCACTTTAGAGCATTCAAATGAACCTTATACAACGGATGGTAAAACTGTAGTTGTATATACAACAGCTGATAGTAGTAACCACCGCCTAACTGTTACGGATACACTAACGTTTAAAGATTTTGGGCAGCCAAAAGAAACACAGGTTTGTGTGTTTGTCGATCCTACAAAAAAATTCCAAACATTTGTAGGTATTGGTGGTGCACTTACCGATGCCTCTGCCGAAACATATGCCAAATTATCCAAGGCAAAACAGCAGGAATTTATGCAGGCACATTTTGATCCTGTCAAGGGGATCAATTATACACTTGCCCGTACAAATATTCATAGTTGCGATTTTTCAAGCGGTAGTTATACCTATGTTACTGAAGGTGACAGCTCACTAAAATCGTTTAATGTAGACCACGATAAAAAGTATCGTATTCCTTTTATTAAGCAGGCAATTGCAGCCGCCGGTGGAAAGTTACCGCTATTTGCAAGCCCATGGAGCCCGCCAGCATTTATGAAAGACAACAACAATATGCTGCGTGGTGGAAAATTAAAACCTAACTACTATCAAACATGGGCAAACTATTTTACCAGGTTTATTAAAACTTATGAAAAAGAAGGCATTCCTATTTGGGGTGTTACCATACAAAATGAACCAATGGCCACGCAGAAATGGGAGTCATGCATTTTTACGGCTGAAGAAGAAAGAGATTTTTTGAAAAACAATCTTGGACCAACATTACAAAAAGATGGATTAGGTGATAAAAAGATCATTGTATGGGATCATAACCGCGACCTTATCTTTCAGCGTTCCACAACATTATTAGATGATCCGGAAGCGGCGAAATATGCGTGGGGTATAGGTTTTCACTGGTATGAAGACTGGAGTGGCGGACAACCTATGTATGAAAATATTAAAAGGGTTCATGAAGCATACCCCGATAAACATCTTTTATTTACAGAAGGTACCGTTGAAAGTTTTGATTCAACCCGGTATAAATTCTGGGGCTTGGGCGAAGAATACGGACGGTCGATGATCAATGATTTTAATAATGGAATGGTTGGATTTACCGATTGGAATATTTTATTGGATGAAACCGGTGGACCCAACCATGTGCAGAATTTTTGTTTTGCCCCAGTGCATGCCAATACAAAAACAGGTGAACTTATCTACACAAATTCTTATTATTATATTGGTCATTTTTCTAAATTTCTAAACCCCGGTGCAAAAAGAATCAGCAGTTCTGCAAGCCGCAGCCAATTATTGACAACGGCATTTATAAATACAGATGGAAAAGTGGCAGTTATTGTAATGAATGAAAGCAAAAACAAAATACCTTATGTTCTATGGATCAAGGGTAAAGCCGCCGAACTCACTGCATTGCCACATTCAATTGCAACATTGACGTTTTAATGATTTTTTCATAGCTTCTTCAAAATGATAAAGAGCATGGTATTTCATAGGCAAAAACTTCAGGTCAATCCAATGAAATATGCAGGGCTCTTTATTTTTTTATTATTGAGTTTTGCTTTGCATGCAAAAGATAGCTTACACATTAACTCACCAGATAAAAAGATACTGGTTACGATTCACCACAAAAAAACACTAAGCTATACCGTTAGCTATCTCGGTAAAAATATTTTACAACCATCTAGAATTGATTTGTTATTGAAGAATGGAAATTCATTTGCTGCAAACCTTAAAATTTCAAAGAAGACAGAAAAGTCATTTTCGAAAAATATTATTTCACCTGTTCCTGAAAAAAGAAAGGTTATTCCGGATGTTTATAATGAAGTATCTATCAGGTTTGCCCAACCTTATTCCTTAATCTTCAGGATTTATAATGATGGCGTTGCTTACAGATTGGTAACGCATTTTAAAGATTCAATTACAATCAAAAACGAAATTGCTGAATTCAACTTTTCGCCAGGCAAAAAAGTTTTGCTCCCAATAGTTGAAAAGCGGAAAGAGGTGGATCGGTATCATACCAGTTTTGAAGAATTGTACCAGTCGAAAGCTATTGACAGTTTAACAACTGAAACACTTGCTTATTCACCGGTTTTAATTGGAACCGAAAAGGAAATAAAAGTTGCGGTTACAGAATCGGACCTTGAAGACTACCCGGGAATGTTTTTAAGTGGAAATAATAATAGCGGTTTACGAGGAGTGTTTGCACCCTTTGCTATTGAAGAAGAAATGACAACCGGTGAATTTCCGCAATTGATTGTTTCCAAAAGAGCCGATTTTATTGCAAAAACTATAGGAAGTCGAACTTATCCATGGCGGGTTTTAATGATTGCAGCGGAGGATAAAGATCTGCCAAGTAATGACCTTGTATACCGGTTGGCTGCTCCTTCACGGCTGAAAGATGTTTCATGGATTAATCCAGGGCTGGGAACAGATGAATGGATCTTTGGAATTAATTTATTTAATGTTCCATTCAAAAGCGGCGTAAACACCGCTACTTATAAATTTTATATAGATTTTGCCAAACGTTTTGGACTCGATAGAATAATGATGGATGCAGGCTGGAGTAATTATAAAAACTTATTCGATATCAATCCTGATATCAATATGGATACAATTGCGGCCTATGCTCAAAAGAATGGAATTAAATTAAGCATGTGGACTTTGTGTTCTACACTTGATAAACAATTAGACAGTGCTTTGATTCAATTTAATAAATGGGGTGTTGATTTTATCATGACCGATTTTATGGATCGTGATGACCAGGGAATGGTAAATTTTTATCACCGTATTGCAAAAGCATGCGCAAGCAAAAAAATTATGATCATGTTTCATGGTGCTTTTCCTCCAAAAGGATTTAACCGCACCTGGCCAAATTCAGTTACGCGGGAAGGTGTTTTGGGTGCTGAATATAATATCTGGAGTGATAAAGTAACTCCAGAGCACGATGTTACTTTGCCATTCACCCGCATGCTTTCCGGCCCAATGGATTATGAACCAGGAATTTTAGACAATGCAACAAAAGACCAGTTTCGCCCCATTGCTAAAAAGGTAATGACCCAGGGAACTCGTTGCCACCAGTTAGCCATGTTTGTTGTGTACGAAAGTCCTGTTCAAATTTTTTCGGGTAATCCTTCGCAAGCTTTAATGGAACCAGCATTTATGGAATTTCTTGGAAGCATTCCCACCACATGGGATGAAACGAAAGTTCTGGAAGCAAATGTTGCTGATTACATTATTACGGCACGCAAAAAAGACAATGATTGGTTTATTGGGGGCATGACAGACTGGACGCCACGAAGTTTTAAATTGCCGTTGCAATTTTTAGATGAAGGTTTATATGAGGCCACAATATGCATTGATGGTATCAATGCAGAAAATTATCCTTCGGATTATATTTTACAAAACCAGGATGTACAAAAAAATACATCCTTACAAATAAAAATGGCGCCAGGCGGAGGCTTCGTAATTAAATTGACCAAAAAGAAGTAGACTATAAAAATTTCAGAAGAAAAAATAGAACAAACTAAAAAGGCAAAGAATTATCTTCTTTGCCTTTTTAAAAATTAGTCTCTTGAGCTGTTACCACGTAGTAAAGCAACCAATAATAAAATAAATATTGCAGCGCCCACAATCCAAACCCATGGCGAAGCATACCAATTAGCACCGCCGCCGCCTTTATCTACAGTTACATCAATGTCAGCGCTTTTTTCCTGTGCAAATGCAACAGTCGACATGAAAAATAACATGAGCATGGCTGTTAGTCGTGATACAGCTTGTTTAATAAGTTTCATAATTAAAATGTTGATGGTTCATTTCTATTATGCTAAACTTATGCCCGGATTAAACATGTTTAAGTTTAAGAAGGAGTGTAGAGCTAATTCCGCAACAACTTATTACCAGTTATTCATTTGGTCTTTATTGATCCGTTCCAGATGTTCCGGGGCATGGATTTTCCAGTCCCGATCATAACGCACAAAAAAAGAGATCCACAGACTCCTGGAAAATCGCATCAGCCATGGCTGTAAAGCAACCAGTAGTATCGAATTAAAAGTGATCCAATATATAAAACGGTTATCAGTAAACGAAAAGCCAATAAGTAGCCACCAAATTAAAAAAGTAAACACGCTGATTGCAATGGCAATCAGGTAGCTTATATAACTGGTGCCATAATAAAAGCCAACTTCAATATCGGTAGGCTGACCGCAAACCGGGCAACTTTCATTCATGTCTAATATGCGGTTAAACCTTAACGTGAGTGGGTATTTAAATAGTTTTCCTTCGCGGCAGCGTGGGCAATAACAGCCGAAAATAGTTGAAAAATAACCTCTGTGTGGTTCTTCATCCTTCATAAAATATTTATATAAACTCAACCACTTTTTCCATTCCGGCACTTCTGGAGCCTTTGATCAATAAAAAAGAATTTTCTATTTTTTGTTGCTGAAGCAATTTACCTGTTTCTAAAGCACTATTGATCTTTTTATAAGGGTGGTCAAATTTTAAAAAATCGCCACCAACTAAATAAACGTCGGTCCAATGGTATTTGTTTATCTCATCAACTATTTGCTGGTGTTCTTTTATACTGTTTGTTCCTAACTCTGCCATGGCACCAAGTACCAAAATCTTGTGGTCGCCTTTTGAGCGTGCAAAATTTTCAATAGCTAATTGCATGCTGCTGGGATTAGCATTATAAGCGTCCAGGATAATTTTATTACTGCCTTTTTCTACCAGTTGGGACCTGCTGTTGGAAGGTGCATAAGAGCTTAGTGAGGTCCTGATTTTTTCCTCGCTTACCTTAAAATATTTACCAATAGCAACAGCTGCCAATACATTAGGCAAATTGTAAGCACCTACTAAATTTGTTTCTATTGTTCCTGTAAAACCTTTATCAAATTGGAGCTGTAAAAATGGATCTGACTGTAGTGCATGACCCATGATGTCACTTTTTTCTGTTCCATATTTTATTATTTCTTTTATGCCCGCGCTCATGGTGCGTAAATATTCATAGTCCCACATTACGAAAGCCGTTCCCTTATTCTTTCTTAAATAATCAAACAATTCCCCTTTTCCTTTTTTTACACCTTCTTCATTGCCAAAACCTTCAAGGTGTGCCTTGCCACAATTAGTAATCAATCCATGAGTAGGAAGAGCTATGTTACAATAAGAAGCTATTTCTCCAAGGTGATTGGCCCCCATTTCTATAACCGCCATTTCTGCATCCTTACCCATTTTTAAAATGGTAAGCGGTACGCCTATGTGGTTATTTAAATTGCCCTCTGTTGTATAAGTTATGTAGGTTGATGAGAGAACTGCGTGGATCAATTCCTTAGTAGTGGTTTTTCCATTGCTGCCGGTAATCGCTATAAATGGGATGTTAAATTGCTGCCGGTGAAATTTTGCAAGCTCTTGTAGAGAAGTCAGTACATCTTGTACTAAAATAGTTTGTTCCGAAATATAAAAATCTCTTTCGTCGATAATTACATAAGCCGCACCTTGCTCTAGGGCTTGTTTTGCAAATTCGTTTCCATTAAAATTTGGTCCTTTTAATGCAAAAAAAATGTCGCCTTGTTTAAGTTTGCGGGTATCGGTTTGTACAGATGGATTTTGTAAATAAACCTGGTAAAGTTCTTCAATGGTCATGCTGTAAAATTAGGGGAAACAAAAAGCCTCCCGTTTTTGACGGGAGGCTCAAATTAAATTATTAACGATTATCGTTTTTGTTTTTTTGTTTTAAAGAAGTTACCGGTTTTGCGTTTGTTACCTTCTGGGCTACCCATACGGTCCATTGCGCAACGGAAACCTACTGTACTTGCAGCCTGGTCTTCTTCCATATAGCGGCGTGTACCTGGGCTCAACCAATAAGCACGGTCGTTCCAGCTTCCACCTTTAAATACTCTTGATTTATCACTAACCAATGTTGTTAAGCCATAACCATAAGATGCTTGAGATAAGCTGTCACCATCTAAGAAGTTAATAACATTACCACGCTGGTAGTTACGACGGTTTTTGCTCTCTTCATCAGTAACAGCAGTCATTTTTACACGACCTAAGCTGTCTATTTCTGCCTCACCATCGCCATTCTTATACAACTTCATAAATTTATTACCACGTACCGGTGCTACGTCATCAGCATCCATACTAGTTAGCGGACGGAAAACATCATAAACCCACTCACTAACATTACCAGCCATGTTATAGATACCAAAACCGTTTGGATAGAATGACTTTACATCTGCAGTGTATATAGCACGGTCATTTAAACCACCCGCAACACCCGCGTTATCTCCTGAACCTCTTTTAAAATTAGCCAGGAACTGACCTTGCCAGCTACCATGCTTAGTTTCGCGAAGTCCGTTATAGTTTTGAGACCAAGGGAAAACTTGTTTGTTGGATTGTAATTCTTCTCCACGCTTTCCTTCTTTTGTAGAAGGGCGAGGGTTTTGATTGATCAAACCATAAGCTGCATATTCCCACTCCGCTTCAAAAGGCAAGCGGTAATTTGGCTGAAGGATACCATCTTCCATGCTCACCGTAGTTCTAGGTGTACCCATTGGAGATTTTAATGCATCTTTTTTACCCGGTTTACCTGGTTGAGCCTGGTATAAACCTAATAAGTATGATTTAGTAGTAAAATTGTTTTCTTGCTGCTGGCCTTGAATTCCTTGTTTAGCAATGAATTTTTTGTCCATAAGAATGCCTTCGTTTACACGATCGCTTCTCCAAAGACAAAAATCATAAGCTTGCTGCCAGCTTACACCCACAACCGGGTAGTTGTTAAAGCCAGGGTGGCGGAAATAATATTCTACCAGGGGCTCGTTATAACTTAATTCGCTACGCCAAACCAGGGTATCTGGTAAAGCTGACTCAACAATAGCACGATTGTTTGGATCTGCTTCAGCATCGAAAATGCGGTTTAACCAGTGAATGTATTCACGATAGTGAATATTTGCTACTTCCGTACGGTCCATGTAGAAGGAAGGAACAGTAACACGGCGGGGAATGTTATTCCAGTCGCCCATTACATCCTCTTCAGTTTGTCCCATGGTGAAAGTTCCACCTTGAACGAAAACTAAACCTGGACCTGTAGCCTGGTCTTTTGACTTAGCAACCTGGTAACCACCCATGTTTTTATCATTGTAGTTCCAACCGGTAGCTTCTGATTTTTCAGCTTTTTTCTTAAAAAGCCCACCGTTCTTACATGAAGTAATTAAAACGGCTGAGGATAAAAGGATTAAAAAATTTTTCACTTGCATGGCTGTTTTTTTGTCTTTCTAGGACACATGGATTTTTCATGTGTTTGTTAGAACCTATGTTTGGAATAACTTTAACGCCTCTCAATAGAATATTATTGTGATCCCAAATTAGTTTTCTACACAGTTGCGAAAATAGAAAGTTTATAGTTAAATGATTAGCGAAATTCCTCTTTTTTAATTGTAATTCTACGATGCAATGAAGGCTGATTTAAGTAGATATACGGTATTGCTTGGTTTAACCAGCCTGTTATTTTTACAGATTAAAGCACAGAGAGCGTACAAATCGCATTCCGTACTGGCTTCTGGCAACTGGTTTAAAATTGCGGTATCTGCACCTGGTATTTATAAATTAGATGCCAGTTTTTTAACTTCTTTAGGAATTTCTGGGGCTATTCCATCCTCGGAACTGAGGGTTTTTGGAAAAAAGGAAACCATTCTGCCTGAATCTAATGCTGCAATTTACGAGGATGACCTGCAGGAATTGGCTTTAGACATAGTTGATGGAGGGGACGGAATGCTGACCGGGTCGGATTATGCTTTATTCTATGCTGTAGGACCAGATGCCTGGGAAACAGATACTGTAAACAGGCGCTTTTCCCATAAAAAGAACCTTTATTCCAATCAGGTCTATTATTATATAAGTGTAGGAGGACCTGGTAAAAGAATTCAATTACAGAACCAGTTTCTTAATCCATTAATTAGTGTTCATTCCTTTGATGAACGATTTTTTCATGAGTTAGATTCTGTTAATTTTCTGTCCAGCGGTAAAGAATGGTTTGGCGAGGAATTTAGCAATTTGCCCGGACATGTTCTATCCAGGCAGTTTACTTTGCCCATTTCCGATGCTTCAACAGGCAGTTCGTTTACACTCATTACTAATTTGGTTGGGCGTTCTGTAAATGCAGCAAGTGCATTTAATGTTTCAATTAATAATAACGTGGTGCAGCAAGTTGCCATTCCAGCAACGGGACCAGGAATTTACGATCTGTTTGCGCAACAGGTTCAAAGCGAAGCCACAGGGATTTTAAGTGCCAGTAATATCAATATTGGATTTAATTATGCTCCAGGCAGTTTTAATGCGCAGGGCTGGTTAAATTGGTTTGAATTGTTTTTTAGAAGACAATTAATGCTACATGCAAACCAACAACTACATTTTCGTGACTGGAAGTCTGTTGGCAACAATGCAATTGAATACGTAATTACTGCTCCGGATCCATCGACACAAGTTTGGGATATTACCTCACCTCTGGCTCCAGTAAAAATGAATACCCAATCTTCTGCCAATGAAATAAAATTCACCGCGGATGGAACAAAGCTGCATGAGTACATAAGTTTTTCATCTTCTTTTTTAACACCGCAAGCTATAGGTCTTGTAACCAAACAGGATCTGCACAACACCAGCGAAACCGATTATTTTATTATCACCCATTTAAGTTTGCTGCCGCAAGCTCAAAGGCTGGCTGATTTTCATCAGCAAAAAAATAAATTGCGAACGGTAGTAGTTACAACAGAACAAATTTTTAATGAATTTTCCGCTGGCATTCCCGACCCTACTGCGTTAAGAGATTTTATAAAAATGTATTTTGATAAATACAGCGCAACCTGGAATGAAACCAGCAAATATATATGCCTGTTTGGGAAGGCTAGTTTCGATTATAAAAATAGGATTGGTAATAATACAAATTTTGTTCCCGCCTATGAAAGTGTTGCCTCGCTGGATCCTCTTGCTACTTATACGTCAGATGATTTTTTTGGATTTTTAAATGAAAATGAAGACATCAATTCCGGGCTGGTTGTAAATGAACTGGATATTGGCATAGGACGCATTCCTGCAAAAAACATTGATGAAGCAAAAAACTTTGTTGATAAAATTGAAGCCTACTTTTCGACCGCTTCATACGGACCATGGCGTAATAATTTAAATTTTATTGCCGATGATGAGGATTTTAATTTGCACTTGCAAGATGCGGAAGTATTAACGGCAACTGCTGTAACCACAGCACCCATTTTTAATCCATATAAAATTTATTTAGACGCTTACCGGCAGGAGGGCAGTTCAGCAGGGGCAAGATATCCCCAGGCAAATGCAGTCATTAACAACAACATTTATAATGGTGTTTTAATTTGGAATTATAACGGTCACGGCGGGCCGCAAAGACTGGCAGAAGAAGTAGTGCTTGACCAGCAGATTGTAAATACGTGGAACAATACAAACCGGCTGCCGTTAATGGTTACAGCCACCTGCGATTTTGCGCCATACGATAATCCAACTCTTTTTTCTTTGGGCGAACATTTATTGATGCGGCCTAAAACAGGCGCCATTGGTTTGATGACCACAACTCGTGTTGTGTTTGCTTTTAGCAACCGCATCATGAATAATAATTATTTAGCCATTGCACTGCAACGGGATAGTTTAAATAAATACAAGTCACTCGGAACAGCAATGAAAGAAGCTAAAAATTTTACTTATCGAACAAGTGGCGACATCATTAACAATAGAAAATTTGCTTTGCTTGGCGATCCTGCCATGACACTGGGTTTTCCTCAATTGAATGTAAATCCACTCACCATAAACGGGCACCCTTTCCAGGTTAAAGACACCATCAGCGCTACCGAATTTGTAAATATTGAAGGTGAAGTTTTAAATGAATTAAATCAACCCGTTAATGATTTTAATGGAACGGTTTTCTTATCACTATTTGATAAGCCACAAACCTTAACTACGCTGGGTAACGATCCTGCAAGTTTGCCGGTACAATTTGCTTCGCAATCCTCTACTTTATTTAAAGGAAAAGTTTCTGCAACTAATGGAAAATTCACATTTAAATTTCGATTACCAAAAGACATCAACTTTCAATTTGGTGCAGGTAAATTAAGTTTTTATGCACAGGATAATGAAAGGGATGGCGCTGGATTTTCTTCCGGTATTATTATTGGCGGAATTGCATCGGGCAGCATTACAGATAACGAAGGGCCCGAAATAAAGGCCTACTTAAATGATGACCGTTTTGTAAATGGAAGTATCACAAATGAAACGCCGGTTCTCCTATTAAAATTATCCGATTCATCAGGAATTAATACAGGCAATGCAGGCATAGACCATGATATTGTTGCAACATTAGATGGAGATAACAGGCAGTTTTATGTGCTCAATGATTTTTACGAAACAGACCTTGATAGTTATCAGCAGGGAACACTCCGCTTTCAATTACCCACATTACAACCTGGCCCGCATACATTAAAAATAAAAGCCTGGGATGTATTAAATAATTCTAATGAAACAACCTTGGAATTCATTGTTGCTAATGACCATGAAATGGTTTTAGATCATGTATTAAATTATCCCAATCCATTTACAACAAAAACATCTTTTTGGTTCGAACACAATAAACCTGGACTTGACTTAAAAACAAAAATTGAAATATTTACTGTCTCCGGTAAATTAATTAAAACACTTTCACAAACAATAAATACAGCAGGAAACCGTTCAAACGAGGTTGAATGGGACGGCAAAGATGAATATGGCAACCGCATTGGTCGCGGGGTTTATCTTTACCGGCTTACGGTACAAAGTGCTGATGGAAAAAGAGCACAAAAAATGCAACGCCTCGTGATTATCCAATAAACCAAATACCTGAAATTATAAGGTTAGGCATAAAACCTATAATTTCACACACTTATTTTAAATTAAACTATGAGAGCAACTGCTTTTACCCTTATTACTTCGGCTACTCTTTTATTTGCTGCAACTACATCAAAGGTGAATGCGCAAGAGCGTATCAATGTGGTTACAACAGCGGTTCCTTTTTTGCGAATTTCTCCCGATGCCCGCGCAGGTGGTATGGGAGATCTTGCTTTGGCAACAAGTGCAGATCCGAGTTCTTCGTTTTTTAATTTAGGTAAAGTGCCTTTCAATGCATCAAATGCCGGTTTAAATTTAACCTACACCCCATGGTTAAAAAAATTGGTGAATGATGTTTACCTCGCATCAATGAGTGGTTATTATAAATTTGATGAAATGCAGGCCATTTCAGGTTCGCTCCGGTATTTTAGTTTGGGAAGCATTCAATTCACCGATCAATTTGGTAATGATCTTTCAAAAGGAAATCCCCGGGAATTTGGTATTGATATCGGTTATTCAAGAAAATTATCTGATGCAACTGGCATTGGTATTGGATTAAAATACATCAATTCAAATCTTGCGGAAGGTGCCTCAAGTGGAAGTGGAACTTACAAACCAGGTAACGCTGTTGCAGCAGATTTAGGTTTTTACCACAATCGCCACAATGAAAATGGGGAAGGTTGGGCGTTTGGCGCAGCTTTAACCAACCTGGGTTCTAAGATCGCGTATACAGATAATGCAGATCAAAAAGATTTTATACCTGCAAATATTGGAATAGGTACAACTTATACCAAAGTGTTCGACGAAAGCAATCAAATTTCATTTGGTGTTGACGTAAATAAACTTTTAGTGCCTACGCCACCTGTTGCTACAGGCGATTTCTCACAGGATTCTGCCCGTTATGTAAGCTATCGCAACAAAAGTGTTATGAGCAGCTGGTTTAGCTCGTTTGGTGATGCACCAGGCGGTGGTTCGGAAGAAGTAAAAGAATTGCAGATTTCTGTAGGTGCAGAATATTGGTACAATAACCAGTTTGCTTTACGTGCAGGTTATTTTCACGAAGACAAAACAAAAGGAAACCGCCGTTATTTTACAACAGGTGTTGGTATTAAATACAATGTATTTGGTTTAAACTTTTCTTACCTGGTTCCTTCCGGTGGTTCTGGTGCAAATCAAAATCCTCTATCTAATACACTTCGTTTTTCTTTGGTGTTTGACCTAGATAGCGAAGGCGGTTCAACAGAAGAATAATTTTTTTTCAAAATATCTAAAGGTGAAGGCAATGCTTTCACCTTTTTGTTTTTACTGATATTTGCAACAAATTTTTATATGGGTTATAGAATTGGGTCGGGTATTGATTTTCATCAATTGGTAGAAGGAAGGGATTTTATGTTGGGTGGAATTAAAGTGCCACACAGCAAAGGTGCGCTTGGTCACAGCGATGCCGATGTTTTGATCCACGCCATTTGCGATGCATTACTTGGTGCGCTTGGCCTTGGTGATATAGGTACGCATTTCCCGGATAATGACCCGCAATATAAAAATATTGACAGCAAGATTTTGCTGAAAGAAACCATGGTGTTGGTGAAAAAAGAGGGCTATGGGGTGGTTAATATTGACAGCACGCTTTGCTTGCAGGAGCCAAAGATCAAGCCTTTTGTTCCTCAAATGCAAAAAGTGCTTGCAGAAATTATTAATGTTCCTGAAAGAGATATATCAATTAAAGCAACTACAACGGAAACGCTTGGTTTTGTTGGCCGGGAAGAAGGTGTTATTGCGTACGCAACAGTTTTATTACGCCTATAGTTTTTAGTCAACTTATCTTTGAAGGTTATGCACGCAGTTGAAATTAAAATTGTTAATCATTCTAATAATCCCTTGCCCGAATATGCAACGGCAGGCGCAGCCGGTATGGATATCAGGGCCCATATTATTGAAGCATTGACTTTGCAACCAATGGAAAGATCTTTGGTTGCAACAGGTTTGTTTATTGAATTACCTGCAGGTTACGAAGCGCAAATTCGTCCGCGTAGCGGGATGGCCATTAAACAAGGAATTACCTGCCTGAATACCCCGGGAACGATCGATAGCGATTACCGCGGAGAAATTAAGATAATCTTGATAAACCTTTCAGGTGAAATTCAAATCATACAACCTGGCGATCGTATAGCGCAGATGGTGATTCAAAAAACAGAAAGAGCAACGTTTATACCTGTTACCATTTTAGAAGAAACAGAACGTGCAGCCGGCGGTTTTGGATCGACAGGAAAAAATTAAATCTATGAAAAGCGTATTTGCAATATTAATATTAGTGGGCACATTGGTTTCATGCAGGTCAACAAAAAAAATTGGAACGGCAATAGCAAAAAAAGATACAATGCAATTAGCGATGGCCGATGCTAAAGCAGATTCAGCAATGTTTATCAATACCCTTTTAAGTGATATTGCGGCCAACCGGATCAACTTCACCACATTTTCCGGTAAAATGAATATTGATTACCGTGGGGGCGATGATAAGAATTATGATGTGAACGCCGTAATCAGAATGTATAAGGACAGTGCTATTTGGATTTCGGCAAACGCCGTTTTAGGCATTGAAGCCATCAGGCTTTTGGTAACCAAAGATTCGGTAAAGCTTTTAAACAAATTAGAGAAAACGTACACGGCAAGAAGTATTTCTTATCTGCAGGAAATTACAGCTTTGCCACTTAACCTGGCCACTTTGCAGGATCTTATAATTGGCAACCCTGTTTATTTGGACAGTAATGTTGTTTCCTATTCAAACAGCGAAACTGCTTTGTCAATAACAAGTATTGGTCAATTATTTAAAAACCTCCTAACGCTGAATAAAGAAGATAAATCAATTCAAAGAAGCAAGCTGGATGATGTAGATGTAACCCGCAACCGAACTGCCGATTTAAGCTATACTGATTATGAAGTTAAAAAAGGACCTATGTTTTCTACAGAACGCAGGATCAGTATTGCCGAAAAGAAAAAATTAGAAATAAAACTTGAATTTAAGAACTACGATTTTGATGAAGAAGTGAGTTTTCCTTTTTCTATACCAAGGAATTATAGCTCCAATTAAAATTTTATTTTGTTTTTATCGTTATATTTTACCTGTAGCAAAACCGTTCACATGAAAAAAGTTGTAATCCTGTTTTTATCCTTCTTTTTTGGATTGGCTGTGATGGCTCAAACGGCCGACAAATCCAAGTTGGAAAATGAACGTAAAGCGCTGCAAAAAGAATTAAAAGAAATTCAAACTGTTTACAACCAGGTTAAAGGGCAAAAGAAAGAAACCATAGGACAGCTGAATTTGCTGCAGAAGAAAATGTCGGTACAGAATAAATACATCACCAACATTAATAAAGAGATCAAGTTCATTAACAACGACATCTATTCAAGCACCTTAGAAGTAAATAAATTACAACGCCAGCTCGATACCTTAAAATCGCAATATGCACGCAGCGTTGTGTATGCTTATAAAAACAGGAGCAATTACGATTACCTTAATTTTATTTTTTCTGCCAGTACTTTTAATGATGCTTTGAAACGCATTGCCTACTTGCGTACCTATAGATCTTTCCGCCAGCAACAGGTTGCCAACATTATGGAAACACGCCAGGCAATAGAAGATCGTAAGAATGAATTGCTTGGAAAGAAAACACAAAAAGCCTCTGCACTTCAAAACCAAACGCAACAATTTAAAGTTCTGGAAGAGCAGAAAAAAGAAAAAGATGTTGTTGTTTCTAAATTAAAATCAAAAGAAAGCGAATTAAGCAAACAAATCGCTTTAAGAAAGAAGAAAGATGCCCAGTTAAAAAATAGTATTTCTGTAATTATCCGCCGCGAACTGGAGGCACGCCGTAAAGCAGAAGAAGCAGAGCGTTTACGTAAAAGGAAAGAAGCGGATGCACTGGCAAAAGAAAATGCACCGGCTAAAAGTTCGGATGTTGCAACAACAACCACAAAAAAAACAGTCACCAGGAAAGCCGCACCTTCCATTTCTTTGAACGAAAAAGAAGTGGCTTTATCATCAAGTTTTGCAACCAATAGGGGCAAATTGCCTTGGCCCGTTGATAATGGATATGTAAGTATTCCTTATGGCCCTTATTCAATTCCGGGCACCTCTTTAAAAGGCGATAATCCTGGGTTAACCATTGCAACACCATCGGTTGGTGCAACGGTAAAAGCAGTTTTTGATGGTGAGGTTTTAAGTGTATTTAATTTAGGCGATGGTACCATGGCCGTTACAATCAGCCATGGCAAATACTTTACAACCTATAGCAATATTTCCGGCATTTCTGTAAGCAAAGGATCAAATGTGCGTACCGGTCAAACCATTGGTCGCACTGCTGCCGACGATGAAGGTGGCGCTGGTGGTAAAATAGATTTTCTGTTGATGATCGAAATGAAGAATGT
>JAKFCI010000326.1:0-3037 GCA_036676725.1 Chitinophagaceae bacterium | reverse complement strand
CTTCCACTTTTTTCTTGATAAAAAAGTGGAGCAAAAAATCAAGGCTGCAGAAAAATGACTAAAAATTGTCTTCCTCGGCTAAGAAAAACAAGTTCCATCAATTGAATAAAAACAGGCATCAGTGCGACTTTTGACCAAATTGCATGCTCAGACTTTGGAATATGGTGTTTTTCTTTTAACGCCTCGTAAGCCAATTTTCTTAACGCCATTTTTCTGAGGCCGGTACTTTCAAAATAATTTACCGGACAATACTGATTTGGCAATTCGGCAATGTGATAATTCAACAATGTGGTAAACAGTGAGTAAAACTTTGTGTATTGGCGTCTTTGTGGCATTTTGCTGCAAATGCTGAAAGACTTCGAATCTAATATGGTTCGCCAGTTTCCATATTTAGCTGTAGGGGCCGTATATTTTTAGGATTTAGATTATTTTGCAAAGTCAATTCACTAAACAAATCTTTACTTAACATATATGCAGGGTTTGAAGATTGTGGTCCAACTCCAGAAACGCTATTGTATCGGATGAGATCTTTTGACCCTATTAATTCATAGCTATAATTTTCTCTTGTTAATTCATAATAATTTGGTCCAACTTTTACATAAAGTTTCTCACCGTTGCAATAACCCCAAATATTATGTAACAGTTCCTGTTCTTTTTCATCAAAAATGTAACGTACACGTTCTCTGTTTTTGTATTTAATAGTAAAGGATGGATTTGAAATGCGATTGTTTAAAAAATCCTGGTAATTGAGATATACACCTTTTTCCAATATATCTGTTTTCATTCTTGGAAATGCCAACCTCTCTTCATAATGTTTTAATAGCACGTTTGATTCAACTGGTTTGCGCTGTCTTTTCAAATCCAATTTATTCAACTCATTAAGTAAAAATTGGAATGGAAGAGAGATAAGTTCATTTGATTTTTCACCCACTTTACCTTTAACCAGAAACAATGAATCAATCCTAAGTAAAGGGTAAAAAAAATCATCTTTATGAATAAAACTTTCTAATGTCGCATAGCATGAAACATAATTTGTATCGTTATTTATATCAGGTTTATAAAGTTTTTGTTTAGAAAACTCCATTTCTGTTGTTGGTTGTATCCACAAATGATTTATAAAAATGTATAATGAGGAATTGCTTGAAGCATCCATATTAGTTTGCAATGTTGAAAGAATTATTTGTTGCACAGTTCCAGCCAATCCGCTCATCAGGTTTACTTTTTCATATTTCCTGGAGTCCTTTTTATATCCAATTTTAGATGTATCAAACCTGTTATCAATAACCACAATATTTTTAAAGGGTAGCGATTTGTTATCCCATTTCAGTGCATTTGGATGAATGATATAAGTTTCCGAATTCTTAAGATCATTAACTGTCAATTGAGGATAGGCAATTAAATGGATAAAAATAAATATCCACACCAGGATCAATCGGGTCATAAGTAAGTTTTGAGCTAAGAGAACAATCCGGTAAAATAGTAAAGTAAATACTCAATTACAAACCTGCTGTAAGTTTTCATAATTTGCAACAATGGAAAACAAGCAACAACCACCATTACCCGAACATTGGTTGCGCGGACCAGTTGAAAATATAATTCTTCCTTTGCAACCTGTTGCCCATGCATTATTGCAGGCGCAGGATGAGATCAACGAAATGATGATTGCATTTCATGCAGAACTTTTATGGGAAAATGTGGTAGGCAAGGCTTCTGTAGGATTTCATTTGCAACATATAGCCGGCGTGCTGGATCGGCTATTTACCTATGCGGAAAACAAATCATTGTCTGATCAACAAATAATGGAATTAAGATCAGAAGGAAAAAGAAATGAGGAAAGCAGTCCTGCCATTTTATTGGAAAAATTAAATGCACAATTCCATGAATCTTTAAGAAGACTTTCTTTGTTCACAGAAGATATAACCTGGGAGGAAAGAAAAGTGGGACGCAAACAATTACCATCCACTGTTCATGGGCTTCTTTTTCATGCAGCCGAACATACCATGAGGCATACCGGCCAGTTATTGGTGACTATTGCTGTTTTAAAAAACACCCATCAGCATTCCTGATTTTTATTCACCTGTTAATTGCGCTTCCAGTTGTTTCAAATTATCCATGATGGTTTTTAATTTGAACTCTTCTTTGCGGATCACCCTTTTACCCAGGTAGAAATATGCAAATATCATCCAGCCAAGGTATATGGCTAAAAAGATCAGCACATTGATGATGGGTCGGCCCTTGAATATGTCAAACAAGTAAATACCCATGGCCAGGTTCAGGAAAATAAAATACAAAGGCATGTTCCATTTTATTAGCTTTTCGCGAAAGAGGTAATAAGCTTCCCATTGTTGCAGGTGCTGGCTCGGTGGCAATGTTTCATCGATGTTTTTGATTTTTTGCCAGGTATAAATTAAAAGAATAGCCTGCGCCAAGCAAATAGCCGCAATCAGGTACATCCCGATATAGGTGATGAGGGTTTTGTAAAAATCTGCAAACAATGCCATGGCAATAATCAGCAAAGCAGTAAAAATAAGCAATATGCCACCGCGTAATTGCTGGTTCTGCAAATTCAATTTATAGTTCCTGGACTGATTGCTCCATTGAACAATTTTAACTTCCTGTGGCGGCAGATCATCACCTGCCTGCCCCCATAATGTTTTTAAAGAATCAAAATCTTTCATATCGGTTATATATTTCCGTTAGTTGTTTTTTTATCCTGTGGATTTTTACCCGCAGGTTGTTCTCCGAAATATCCGTGATGGCAGCAATTTCTGTGTAAGATTTGTCTTCCAGCACCAGGGTAATTATCAGCCTGTCAGCTTCTGCTAATTGGCTTATACATTTATAAAGCAATTGCACCTGTTCTTTCTGGTGCGTTTCATCAGCAATGCCAGCCAGCGGCAATTCATCCATATTTACCAGCGGCTCTTTCTTTTTTCGTAAGTGGCTTAAGCAAGTGTTTACCGCTATCCTGAATATCCAGGTACTCCATTTAGCATCACCCCTGAATTTTTCCATATTATGCCAAACAGCGATAAAT
>JAKFCI010000325.1:0-3238 GCA_036676725.1 Chitinophagaceae bacterium | reverse complement strand
GCCAAATTTGTCCAGGTTTGGAAAAAATATAATGGAGTATGGAAAATTACCCGAATAATTAGTTATGGGCACCAGGAATTTTTACAATAAATGAAATGATGCCTGCAGCAACAAAAATAGACAACTTCATTTCAGTGACACGACGCTATTACTTCAATCAATTTCCAATAGTTGCCAAACGGTAATATTTAAATGTCTGCTAAAACAGGTTGTTCCTCATTCAATGTAACCTTTGTTACCATCCGGCAAAATCCTTAATAACATCTTTGCATTCACAAAAAGAAAGAGGTTATGGAAATTTTAGGTTTTGCGCTGGCGGCTATTGTAGGCATATCACTTGGGTTAATTGGTAGTGGTGGTTCTATATTAACCGTACCTATTTTGGTATATGTAATGGCGATAAACCCAGTACTTGCTACAGCTTATTCCTTATTCATTGTTGGATCAACTGCCCTGGTGGGTGGTGTGCAGAGTGCCATACAAAAAAAGGTTGATTTTAAAACGGTGCTCATTTTTGGCATTCCATCGATAGCGGCGGTCTATGCCACCCGTATGTGGCTGGTGCCCTTCATTCCGCAGGAACTGTTTTCCATAGGGTCGTTGGTGATTACAAAACCAATTGCATTGATGCTGCTTTTTGCGGTGGTGATGATCCTTGCTTCAATCAGCATGATAAAGTCAGGTAAAAAGAAAGAGGATGTTGATGAAAACGCACCCATGAAATACAATTACCCTATGATTTTGCTGGAAGGTGCCGTAGTTGGATTGCTTACCGGCCTTGTAGGCGCCGGTGGTGGTTTTTTGATCATTCCTGCATTGGTGCTGCTTGCACGTATGCCTATGAAACTTGCGGTGGGTACATCATTATTTATTATCGCAGCTAAATCCCTGATCGGTTTTATTGGCGACCTGCAGGGTGGTGAATTGATCGACTGGAAACTGCTGGGAAGTTTTACCGCTTTTGCCGCTGTCGGCATCTTTATCGGCATCTGGCTTTCTAAAAAGATAGCCGGCGATAAATTGAAAAAGACATTTGGCTGGTTTGTATTGGTGATGGGTGTTTACATCATTATAAAAGAACTTTTCTTTCCAACAGGTGGTGGTCATTAATTAAAAAAGGAGCGCCAATTTCTAAAAAACATGAATGAAAAGTTTTGCTTCCATGCAGGAACTAGGTGCACCGAAAAGCACACCTTAGTTAAAACGATCACTCACTGTAATGAATGCAACAAATGTTACCAAAAAAGGCTAAAATAAATTCCATATTGCATAACAATTAAACTAAAAAAATAAAATACATAACTATGTTTTTTCAACACATATACGACAAGAGCCTGGCACAGGCAAGTTATTTCATCGGTTGCCAAAAGGCAGGTGTAGCCGCTGTTATTGATGCAAAACGTGATGTAGATACTTACATTGAAATTGCCAAAGCCAATAACATGAAGATCACCCACATTTTTGAAACCCATATTCACGCCGACTTTTTAGCTGGTTCAAGAGAACTGGCAAAGCTTACCGGTGCTGAGTTATACCTGAGTGATGAAGGTGGTGAAGGTTGGGAATATGAATTTCCGCATCATGGTTTAAAAGATGGTGATAAAGTGCAGGTGGGCAATCTTACGTTTGAAGTAATGCATACGCCGGGGCATACACCCGAAAGCATCAGTTTTCTTTTAACGGATAATCCTGCTTCAAAAGAACCGGTGATGTTATTTACAGGCGACTTTGTATTTGTTGGTGATATTGGTCGTCCTGATTTGCTGGAGAAAGCAGCAGGCATGAAGGGTACAGCCGATGCTGGTGCACACCAGATGTTCAAGTCCATTAAAAAATTCAATGCCCTTGCAGATTATATTCAAGTATGGCCCGGTCATGGTGCAGGCAGTGCCTGTGGAAAAGCCTTAGGTTCTGTACCAAGTACAACGGTTGGTTATGAAAAAGCAAGGAACTGGGCATTTCAATATGCTGATAATGAAAATGGTTTCATAAAATATTTATTGGAAGACCAGCCGGAGCCACCAAAGTATTTTGCCATGATGAAACACCTGAATAAAGTGGATCGTCCATTACTGACAGAAGTGCCAAAGTTGAAGGAACTTTCAAGTGAAGAATTAAAAGGCGCAATAGCAAAAGGCATGAAATTGATCGATGCCAGGAACAAGGCTGATTTTGCCGAAGGATTTATTCCCGGAAGCATTAATATACAAGGCAATAATTCTTTTGCTACCTGGGCTGGTTGGTTTTTAAAGTATGATGAGCAGTTTATACTGTTGGCTGATGAAAGCCAGCTGGATGACCTTACCAGGAAGTTGATGCGTATTGGACTGGATAATATTTATGGTTATGTTCCTTCTACTAAACTATGGACAGAGGCAGGTGGCAAACTGGAAAAAGCAAAGGTGATTTCATTGGAAACAGCCAAGGACCTTATTACTAATAATGGTGTTCAGGTTATTGATTTGCGAGGTGCATCTGAATACAACGCCGGGCACATTGCCAAAGCCGATAATGTTTTTGTCGGTACACTGGAAGACAATCTTGAAAAAGTAAGTAAAGACAAAAAAGTAATTGTTTATTGCCAAAGCGGTGACCGTGCAACCATTGGTTATTCTATCCTGGCAAAAAACGGCTTTAAGAATGTAGCAAATTTTGCAGGAAGTATAAATGAATGGGTAAAAGCAGGGGAACCTGTGGTATCATAAAAATGTAAACCGGATATCGTTTTAAAAAAGGCTGCTGTATTAAGCAGTCTTTTTTTTATGACTTGTAACAAAAGCTGGAAAAGCCCCGTCAATTTTGTTCGCTTTAACAGGTTGGTTTAACCAGTGTAACCTTTGTTACCGAACTAGCCACTGACGAAAGTTACTTTTGCTTTAGTAAAATAATAGAATGACAACCCATCAAATATTTGTAGAGAACATAAAATGCGCAGGCTGCATGAACACAATAAAAACAGCACTCTTAAAAATAAGAGGTGTTGCAGCCGTCGAAATATATAAAGACGAAGATAAAGTGTGTGTGAGCGGCGTTGCCGTGGAAAAGGAATTGGTGACGGCAAAGTTGTCTGCGCTCGGTTATCCGCAAAAAGGAAATAATAATCTGTTGAACAGGGCAAAATCATTGGTGAATTGTGCAGTGGGCAGATACGATACAATTAAATAGTACAACTATGAATATGAAACAGGCAATATTGAGCAACTGGAATTTTATGCGTTTCTTAAGGCTTGCTTTAGGA
>JAKFCI010000324.1:0-5100 GCA_036676725.1 Chitinophagaceae bacterium | reverse complement strand
TTGTCGTTACTATTCATATTATTTTGTGCGAAGTTTTATTGTAACAAAAAAATGATTAAAAACACGTTATAACGTAAAGTTAACTTTCATTGCTTTGGGATTACCAATATCTTTTAAAGCTTTGAAGACAGTAGCCAAAATCTAACTAATGAGAAAAACTGTTTTCCTCCTTTTTGTGGGCATCGCATTTCTGCAACAAGTTTCAGCGCAAAACGTAAAGCTTAAGGGTGTTATTAAAGATACTTCCGAAAGAAAATCACTTTCAAATGCAGTTATAAGCATTATTGAAAAGAAAGACAGTTCGCTGGTTCGATTTACACGTAGTGATAAAGACGGAAAATTTTTTATTGAAAATCTGGTCCCGGGCAAATACCAAATGCTTGTAACCTTTCCCAAGTTTGCAGACCTGCTTGATGATATAGAACTTAAAGGAAAAAATGTCGACCTCGGGAATATAGCCTTAACTCCAAAAAGTCTTTTATTAAAGGAAGTGATCATTCGCAGCGGCCAGGCTATTCGAATAAAAGGTGACACTACAGAATTTACTGCTGATAGTTTTGTTGTAAATGCCGGCGCAACAGTTGAAGATCTTTTGAAAAAACTTCCGGGCTTCCAGGTAAACAGTAAAGGAGAAATTACTGCACAGGGAAAGCGTGTTGAAAAAGTTTTGGTGGATGGTGAAGAGTTTTTTGGCGATGACCCCACAATGGCGACACAAAATCTTTCCGCAAAAATTGTAGATAAAGTGCAGTTGTTCGATACAAAAACGGAACAGCAAAACCTTACCGGCATTCAATCCGGATCGGAGGGTAAAACGGTAAACATAAAATTAAAAGAAGATAAAAAGAAAGGCGCATTTGGAAAACTTATGGCCGGTAGCGATTTTGATAAAATAGTAGATGCAAAAGCTTTATACAACCGCTTTACCGGCAAAAAGAAAGTAGCTGTTTATGGAACTGTGAGTGATATAAATACAGGTAGTTTAAATTGGGAAGACAGGCAAAAATTGGGAATGGAAAACGACATGGAATACGATGAAATTGGTGGGTATTATTACATGTTCGGATCGGATGATGAATTTAGTGACTGGAGTTTACGCGGCATTCCACATGCGTACACGGCTGGTGGTTTATTTAGTAACAAATGGAACGCTGACAAACAATCAATCAATACATCGTACCGATTTAATAAATTGAATACGGTAAATGAGCAGTCTATTTTTACCCAAAGTACATTTCCTTTTCTTACAAATACCAATAAATATGTAACCAGCACGGGTATTAACGAGCAACATGCAGTTACTGGAAAATACGAGTGGAAAATAGATTCTTTGGCTTCCTTAAAATTTTCAACTTCAGGTATCTACAAAACTTCCGGTCTTAATGCAAATACGGAAAGTGAATATCTTTTTGATTCGGTTGACCAACAAAAGTCGTACATCAGCGACCAAATGCGGGATAATGATACAAAGCGCCTGCAAAACGATAATACCCTTATTTATAAACAATTGTTTAATAAAAAGAACAGGCAATTTTTAGCAACGTTACGCTATGGCATTACTGAAGATGAACAAAATCTCATGTTGTTTTCTAACACTGACTATTATACCAACAATGTGTTTGATTCCGCTGAACTTGTTGACCAAATGAAAAAGTTTCATGGCAATTCAAGAACCATAGGCGGCAAGTTTACTTTCAGCGAACCACTTTCAGCAAAATGGAATTTGGTTTTGGATTATGCGCATAACAGGAATAATTCACAATCGTTTCGTAATTCTTTTAATAAAAGCAATAATAATAAATACGATGTGCTTGATGTAGCGTTCAGCAACAATTTTGATATGAATGCCTATTCGCATAGCAGCATGGCCGTTATGAGGTACATGGCCAAAAAATTAAAGTTTGCCATCGGCTCGGGTATTTCTACCGTTAAATTGAATTTAAATAATGTGGACAATAATGTTCGCAACGATTATCATTTTATAAATCTAACGCCACAGGCGCAAATCAGTTACCAGCTTAGGCAACAGGAAAACGTTTCAATTAATTACCGGGGAACAACCAGGCAACCTACAATAGACCAATTGCAGCCAATAAGAAACAACAATGACCCTCTTTTCGAAATGATCGGCAACCCGGAACTGAAAGTTGCATTCAACCATAACTTCAATGCCTTTTACAACAGGTATAAGGTTTTAAGCGGGAGCGGCGTTTGGATCAGTGCCAGCTATAATTTTACGGAGAACGCTATTTCAAACTCAAATACAATAGATCCTTCCGGTAAAAGAACACAGACACCTATTAATGTTGACGGCAATAAGAATTGGAATGTTTGGAGTAACTGGAACAAAGGACAAGGCGAAAAGAAATTAAATTTTGGTATACAGCTAAATGGTAATGGAGGTGAATACAACAGCATTGTAAACAGCAATAAAAATTCAACCAATTTTAAAAACTTTCAAGTTGGCTTTAGCTTAAACTATAATTTCCCTGAAAAATATAGCTTTGAAATCCGTCCGGAAGTAGGACGCAATATTTCTAAAACAGTATCCATTACCAGGTCAGCAACCAATGATTATTATACTTTGGGTGGTAATGCAAATGGCTTTATTATGTTGCCCTTAAAGTTGGAATTAAATTCTGATGTGCGGTTGGACCTGCAACAAGGTGTGGAAGGTTTTGGTGAGCGATCAAAAATTATTTTATGGAATGCAAGTTTAGCAAGGAAAGTGTTTAAAGATAAAAGCGGAAAGATTTTCTTTATTGCAAATGACATTCTAGATCAGAACCGGGGGTTTAACAGGAACATCAGTTCGAACTTTATTTCAGAAGAACGCTACTCCCGCATCAGCCAATATTTTCTTTTAAAATTCGAATGGTCATTCAATAAAATGCCCGGCTCTAAATAAAATCTTATGAAAAGAATTATTTTTTCTACCATCATATTATTCACCATTCAAATGGTGCAGGCGCAAACTAATTTTTTTGGAAAAGTAAAAGTGGAGTTCGAAAAAACGCTGAATGTACATGCTTCCTATAAAAGTATGAGTGACGAATGGTTCGAACAAATTAAAGAACGATTACCTAAAGAAGCAATTACTTACCACCTGTTCGTTGGCGATAGTACAAAGTCCATTTTCATTCCCGGTAAAGAATCAGAAGTAGATCCACGCAGCTGGTACAGGCCCGTAGCAGATAAAAATATAGTGTTTACAGATTATAGGTCTGGTAAAACAATTGCACAAAAACCTGTGTTTGAAGAAACTTTTTTAATGGAAGACAGCCTTGTAAAAATCAAATGGCGAATTACGCCAGATACAAGGATGATCGCCGGTTACGAATGCCGTAAAGCAATTGGCATTTTAGCGGATTCGATTGCAATATTTGCATTTTACACAGATGAATTGATGATCAGCGGCGGACCAGAAGGCATTCATGGTTTGCCTGGAATGATACTGGGAGTAGGTATTCCTCGATTGCATGCCACATGGTTTGCTACTAAAGTTGATGTGTTTGATGTGAATATGAAAATGGTAATGCCTGCAACAAAAGGGAAAAAGGTAGATCGCCCAACGATGATGAAATCGCTCGATAAAGTATTACGTCAATGGGGCGAATATGGAGGAAAACTCATTGTAAACTTTGCGATTTAAAATTATTGGTTTTGCCGGCTACCTAATTTCAATTGAACAATTGTTGCGACGCTCCGTTCAACTATAGAATATTCAGGAACTATTTACGATCATTATATATTACCCAATGCATAAGAAAGATCCCAATCTTTTTTCCTGCAATCCGGTTTTTCTGTAAATGGTAAGCATGCTAATGGTTATAAATCAAAATAAATTTCCTTAAGTATATTTTACAGTTATCAATAAACTGCTTTCAATTAAAAGCTGTGAAAATACCTGTGTGTTTAACTATACAATTCCGGGAAAATTTTCTGGCTGAAATAATTTTTTGAAAAAAAAATTCTCCAAAAAATTATAAGTTATAAATATATATTTATACTTTGCTCGCAGAAACCCTTTATAGGTAAGGGTTTCTACTAACTGCCAATCCTTATGAAACCGATATCCTTAACAAGTGTAATTACGATTACTCTTTCCTTATTCCTAAGTGTTGTTACTAAAGCACAAACATTTGGAACCACCGCATCTGCTGTTTGGATTTCCGATTGTAATCAAAGCAACTATCTAAATACTTCTGGCGCTGGTCCACAACTTATCGGGGCACCCGGTAATAATTTTACCAATGCTAACCTTGGCGCATATACGCAAAATTCCGGAACCCTTATCTTAAGAGGGGCACAGGTTACAACATTCAAAACGCCAGGGGTTGCCAATGTATGTAGTGCACGCATGTACTACCGTGTATATCTTCAATCTGCAACACCCGGTGCATTTACTGCTATGGATCTTGCTTTTACTGATAATTGCGATATCCTAACAAATCTTTATCCAACCGGTGGCGTATGTGTACCAGGCGATCAGAAATGGAGTCGAGTAATTGCTGATGGCGTTACCACACCTTATGCACCAGTACATCTTACATCATTCGCTCCAGGTAATTATACACTGGAAGTTTATTATGATATTACTGGATCTTCCACAACTACTACCCTTTGCGATGAAACAGTAGTATTAAATAATAGTGGTAATAATTATAAAGCATCGTTTTCTATTCAAGCCCCAACAATTGTTAGCAACAATCCAACTACTTGTAATGGAACGGAAGGTTCTATTGTGATTAGTGGCTTAATAGCAGGCACCACTTATGCAGTTAAATATGTTGATGATGGAACTGATATTGGTCCAAATAATTATGTCGCCAATGGAACCGGACAGGTAATTATAGGCGGGCTAGATGCCGGACTTTATTCTGATATTTCTTTACTGGTTAATGGTTGCACAACAGATCTTAATACAGGTATCATTTTATCAGACCCTATATTTTCTCCAAAATTCAACAGCATTGCTCCTTTTTGCGCAGGTTCTACAGCACCTATATTACCAACAACTTCTACAAATGGAATCACTGGTACCTGGAGCCCCGCAACTGTTTCCAATACGGCATCAGCAACTTATACGTTCACACCAAC
>JAKFCI010000323.1:0-1936 GCA_036676725.1 Chitinophagaceae bacterium | reverse complement strand
GCACAAACACTTTTAGTTTCTCCTCAAACACTTTTAGTTTCTCTTCAAACAGTTTTGTTTTTCCTCCAAACACTTTTAGTTTTTTCGCAAACAGTTTTAGTTTTTGCGCAAACAGTTTTAGTTTCTACTCAAACACTTTTGTTTTCCACACAAACACATTTAGATTTTATCCAAACGCTTTTGCTTTTTTCAAATGTGCTCCTGCTTTCCTTGCATGCTGCGCTACTTTTTCACCGTTTTTTTTAAAAAAATGTTTATTGATTTTCAATAAGTTATCATTCTAAATTAGAATACTCAAAACCTTGATTATCAATTGATCATACTTTTAAGGTTGTATTATCAGCATGTATAACCGCTTTTGGGTATTGCAAATATTAAAAACAGATTTAATCTTTGTCGCCGATGTTTTAAAATGATTGGCCAATCTGGAAAACCATCACAAATCATTTTTTAATTTTTAAATTTTAATCCTATGATGTTACGCATCACAAACGGTTTCGACCGTTTAAACGACAACGAACTGATTGCCAAAGTAAGGCTGATCATTTCTGAAATGACAGGCAACGCTAATTTCCCAACGCCTAACCCCACTTTAACAGAGGTGACCACGACCAACGATGAATTTGAAGCCGCTGGCATTGCAGCGGAAACGGGTGGCTCGTACGAAAAAGCGCTTCGCGACAATAAAAAAGAAACCGTTGTGGCCACAATGCACAACCTGGGCGCTTACGTTTTGTATACAGCTGCAGGCAATGCGCTGGTGGCCCAGTCATCGGGCTTTTCAATTGCCAAACCACCTTCTCCATCAGACCCTATTTACAAGGCGCAGAACCTGGTGCTGGAGGAAGGCGATGCGCCGGGCGGACTCAAACTGAAATTTAACAGGGTGGTGAATGCCCGCAGTTACATGTACCAGTACACCCCCGACCCGCTTTCCGAAAACAGCGTTTGGAAAACCGAAGTGGGCACAAAACGCAAATTTGTATTTACAGGGCTTACCAGCAAAGAAAAGTACTGGGTGCGTGTGGTAGCCCTGGGCATTAACGAGCAGCAAATAGCCAGCGACCCGGTTTCTAAAGTGGTTCAGTAAACAGTTCATACATTTGGATTTTACCGGCTGGTGCACATGGGCAAGCCGGTTTTTTTATGTTGGTTTTTATTTTGTTACGGGCTAACGGCTACCAGCAGCTGCAGTTGTGTCACTCCCTTGTACGGTTGGGAAGTCTGTGGGGCATTGGACAAAAAGCTTTACCGGCCCATAAACAGACCAACAAAAAAGGTTTGCTTATTTTAGGCTTTCAAAACCATTACCGCAAAGGGTTGTACCTACTTCTTTTATCTTTAATGGTTCCACACAAACAGCCGGTTGTATGAATTTTAAATTGCCCTTGCCTTTATGGACCCTCGTCACGCCCATCCTGGCGTTTGTTATTTATATGGGTCAATCATTTTTATCGCCTGCCCTTTCTGCTGTTTTATTGTCTGTTGCCTTAATTGGTTCTGTACTGGCAGCCGTGCACCATGCCGAAGTGGTGGCGCATAAAGTAGGCGAACCTTATGGTACCCTTGTATTGGCCATAGCCATCACCGTTATAGAGGTTTCGCTGATCGTTTCCCTGATGCTGGCAGGTGGCGAATCAACAAACGCCCTGGCAAGAGATACGGTTTTTGCCGCCGTCATGATCATCCTTACAGGTATCATTGGCCTTTGCCTTTTATTTGGTGGACTTCGATATAAAGAACAGTCATTTAGTTCTTATGGCGTTAGTGCGGCGCTCATTACCTTGACTGCTATATCGGTTTTGTCGCTGGTGTTGCCTAACTATACCACCAGTGTTATGGGCCCTGTATATAATAAAAGCCAGTTGATCTTTGTTTCCATCATCTCGCTGGTATTGTACGGTGGTTTCGTGGCCATACAAACCGGCCGCCACCG
>JAKFCI010000322.1:0-3631 GCA_036676725.1 Chitinophagaceae bacterium | reverse complement strand
TAACGTATTGCATCCAATGGGTTACGATGCATTTGGTTTACCGGCAGAACAATATGCGATAGAACACGGCGTGCATCCGGCAGTGAGTACAGAAAAAAATATAAACACATTTCGCAAACAGCTAGATAATATTGGCTTTTCTTTCGACTGGAGCCGGGAAGTAAGAACTTCTGATCCTAAATATTATAAATGGACGCAGTGGATCTTTTTACAATTGTTTAATAGTTTTTATAACCGGCAAACGAATAAAACCGAACCAATAGAGGTGTTGGTAAAAAGTTTTGAAGCAGAAGGAAACAGTGGTCATCCCATACCTAATTCTCAATTTCAAATTCCCGATTACCCGCATATAAGTTTTACCGCCGAAGCCTGGAATGACTTTTCAGAAAAAACAAAGCAGTCTATTTTAATGGAATACCGCATTGCTTATTGTGGTATTGGCGAAGTAAACTGGTGCGAAGGTTTAGGAACTGTTTTGGCAAATGATGAAGTTATTAATGGCGTAAGTGAGCGCGGAGGTTTCCCGGTTGTTAAAAAGAAATTACGCCAATGGTATTTGCGCATTACCGAATACGGCGATCGTTTGTTACAAGGCTTGCAGACAGTTGATTTTAGCGAAGCAATGAAAGAAATGCAAAGCAACTGGATCGGGAAAAGTATTGGTGCAGAAATTGTTTTTTCTATTGAAAATTCTCAGCAAAAAATTGAGGCCTATACAACACGTCCCGATACAATTTTTGGTGTTGATTTTATGGTGCTTGCACCCGAGCATGATCTTGTAGAAAAAATTACAACTGCTGATCACAAACACAATGTTGAAGAATACATTACTTATGTAAAAAGCCGCAGCGAAAGAGAACGCATGGCGGAGAAGAAGATCAGTGGTGTGTTTACAGGTGCCTATGCGCTTCATCCATTCAATGGCAAACAAATTCCAATTTGGATCTCCGAATATGTGTTAGCAGGTTATGGCACGGGTGCTATTATGGCGGTGCCTAGTGGCGATGAAAGGGACCACAAGTTTGCGCAACATTTTTCTATTCCCATTACAAACATTTTTGGTGACGTATATACCGGCGAAGAAGCAGTTACCGGGAAAGACCTGATTCTTCAAAACAGTGATTTTTTAACCGGCATGAATTACGATGGTGCAACTACAGTTGTTTTAAAAATGCTGGAAGAAAAAGGTGTGGGTCGAAAAAAAGTGAATTTTAAAATTCGCGACGCTGCGTTTAGCCGTCAACGTTATTGGGGCGAACCATTTCCGATTATTTGGAAAGACGGCATTGCTTATCCACTGGACGAAAGTGAATTGCCATTGAAATTGCCGCATGTTGAAAGTTATAAACCCGGTCCGGAAGGTGAGGGGCCATTGGCAAACATACCGGAGTGGACGGATAGACATTTGGAAACCAACACCATGCCCGGCTACGCTGGTTCTTCCTGGTATTTTTTACGCTATATGGATCCGCATAATGACAACGAGTTTGCTAATAAAAGCATAAGCAGTTATTGGAACCAGGTTGATTTGTATGTTGGGGGAACAGAACACGCTGTTGGACATTTGTTATACAGCCGTATGTGGACGAAAGCTTTGTATGACCTGGGTCTTATCACTTTTGATGAACCTTTTAAACGTTTATTAAACCAGGGAATGATTCAGGGTAGTTCCAGGTTTGTTTACCGGCTTTTCGAATTGCCACACACTGACTCATCAAAATCGTCTATTTATAATAATTTAAATGGATCACACCCACCCATTTTTATTACTGAGTCATTATACCGTAAGTTTTTACATAACGATATTTCTTCTACCCAACTTTTAAAGACAATTGCTAACCAAACTAATGTAATCAGCATGCCTCAAGGAGTAGATTATTCTATCAATCTTGCGCCTTTGCATGTTGATGTGAATTTAGTTGATGGTGTTGAATTGGATATTGAAGCTTTTAGAAAGTCTAAAGAAGAATTTCATAACGCTATATTTATTCCCGAAGAAAATGGCAAGTACATCTGCGGTGTCGAAATAGAAAAAATGTCCAAGTCAAAATACAACACGGTTAACCCTGATGTATTGGTAAGTAAATACGGCGCTGATACTTTCCGTATGTACGAAATGTTTTTAGGTCCGGTGGAAATGAGCAAACCCTGGGATACCAAAGGAATTGAAGGCGTGCATCGTTTTCTAAAAAAATTATGGCGGTTATTCATTAACGAAAACGGATCAACAGTTGTAGAGGAAAAGGCGACCCAGGAAGAATTAAAGGTGTTACACAAAACCATTAAAAAAATAGAAGAAGATACAGAACGATTCTCGTTTAATACATGCATAAGTGCTTTTATGGTTTGCGTAAACGAACTAACTGATTTGAAATGCACAAAAAGAGAAATACTGCAACCATTGCTGGTTATGTTAACGCCTTATGCACCGCATGTGGCTGAAGAATTATGGCAATTGTTGGGAAATAAAACAACCATTATTGATGCTACATTTCCAAAATTGGAAAGCCAGTATTTAGTTGAAAGCTCCAAAGAATACCCGGTTTCAGTAAATGGTAAACTTCGTACGACAATACGGATTGACCTTACAGCAGATCAATCACAAGTTGAAGCAATTGTTTTGCAAAATGAAGTGATCAAAAAGTGGCTTGATGGAAAACCACCGAAGAAAATCATTTATGTAAAAGGTAAAATGGTGAACGTAGTAATTTAGAGAAGCTTCACATATCTTAATTGTAATTATGAAAAAATTATCGGTGTTAGGTTGTTTGCTCCTTACTGTTCTTTGTGCAAATGCGCAATTAAATGTTATGACGTTTAATATTCGTTTGAGTACTTTATCCGATAGTGCAAATGCGTGGATCTACCGCGCCGATAAAGTTTCTTCGCAAATTTTATTTCACGAAGCCGATATTATCGGTGTTCAGGAAGCATTACATAGCCAGATGCTGGACCTGCAAAAAGATTTAAATGGTTTCAAGTATGTCGGTGTTGGCAGGACTGATGGCAAACAAGATGGAGAGTACTCCGCTATTTTTTACAATACCAAAAAATTACAATTACTGGCATCAAAAACATTTTGGTTATCAGAAACTCCAACTGTGCCAGGAAGTAAAAGTTGGGATGCAGCCATAACCAGGATTGTAACCTGGGCAAAATTTAAAGACAAAAAAACCAACAAAACATTTTTTGTTTTTAATACGCATTTCGATCATATGGGCACAGTTGCGCGGCGGGAAAGCGCAAAACTTTTATTGAAAAAAATAAATGAAATAGCGGGTAAATTACCCCTAATTGTAACCGGCGATTTTAATGCTAAACCCGGTGATGAACCTATCCAGGTTTTAGTGAATGCCCAAAGCGCATTGAAATTAATTGATACAAAATCAATAACGAAGCAACCACATTATGGACCAACAGGAACGTTTAATGCTTTTGGGCCCAAAGAAATTAATGATGAACCGATCGATTATATATTTATAAAAAACGGGTTCAAAGTGAGCAAGCATGCCACTTTATCGCAAACATGGAATGGACTTTTTTCATCAGATCATTTTCCTGTGTTTGCAAGGCTGATCTTTTAATAATATTTAGGGCAACTTTTTTAGCTTGATCAGGGCGCTGCTGTTTT
>JAKFCI010000321.1:0-1668 GCA_036676725.1 Chitinophagaceae bacterium | reverse complement strand
GCGAACGCATGAAGTATCCCAATACGGGCTTGTATTACTTCTGCAAATATTTAAGTGAAGCATTAATTGAGCAGAAACCGGCCGGCCACATCTCGCCTGCTTTTTATGTACGTCCATCTGAAACAGGTTTTCTTCCAGAAGGTACAGTGTACTATCCGCAAAAATGGTGGCATAAATTTTATCATCCTATTCCCTCAAATTATAAAGTATGGCATGGTACTTACCAGGGAAGCAATTATTATCCAAGCGGCAGCAAAATAAAAAAACTGCTCACTGTACATGACCTGAACTTTTTGTACGACAACAGCAAAGACGCTGCGAAAAAGAAGAAGTATTTAGAGCGAACACAAGCTATGATCGACCGTTCTGACCAAATTGCTGTTATCTCAGAGTTTACGCACCAGTGTATCCGTGAGCATCTTGATCTTTCGAATGTATCTGTGCAAACAATTTATAACGGGTGCAACACTCCGGAAGCAGATACTATTTTTCAAAAACCAGCTTTTATTACTTCAGACACCCCGTACATTTTTTCAATTGGTACTGTTTTACGAAAGAAAAACTTTCATACCCTGCCTTGTCTATTAGTTGGCAATAATTATCAACTCATCATTGCTGGCATTAACCAGGATAAAAGTTATGTTGATGAGATTTTTTCGGAAGCAAAAAAACATGGTGTGGAAGAAAGAGTTCTGTTGCCCGGGTCCATAACAGAAAATGAAAAATGGTGGTTACTCAGTAATATGCTGGCGATGGCCTTTCCGTCTATTTCAGAAGGGTTTGGGTTACCGGTAGTGGAAGCAATGCATTTTGGTAAACCGATCCTGTTGTCAACACATACTTGTCTTCCTGAAATTGGCGCTGATGCGGCTTATTATTTCAACTCATTCGACAGTGAAGAGATGCAGCAAACTTTTCAAAATGCGTTGCAGCATTTTCACACACATCCGGAAATGGTTGACAGAATTAAAAACAGATCTGCTTTTTTCAGCTGGGGAAAAGCTGCAAACCAATATTGGGAATTATACAAAAAACTTCTTACAACCGAATAAATACAACCTTAGCAATAAGGTTTTAGAAAATTAACCATGAACATATTATTACTTGAAGCAGGTGGTTCGCATATAGAATGTATGTACAGCTTGATTCATATTTTATTCAAAAACAAGGAACGTGTTTTCGTTGCTTGCAATAAAAAGCTTGTTTCGTTACTAAAAGAGCCTGCGAAACTTGCAGGTTTACTGGAACTACCTGATGACATAAATAAAAAACAGCATTTCCTCCTTTCACTTAAGATCAGGAAATACATCAAGCAACAAAAAATTGAAGCCGTAGTTGTTAATACAACTGAAATACGTTTTATCAGGGATCTGCTATTTCTATTACCGAAACTGAACTATACAGGCATCATACATGGTGCTAAACGATTAGAAAAAAGTTTCACTTTTGGCAAATTGATCTCACGCAAAATGAAAAAATTTTTTGTGCTGGGCGATTATTTACTCAGCCAACTAAATCCACAACCCGTATTTAAGGTAGCTTCTTTCTACCCTGTTTACTTTCCTGAAGTAAACGCATGTCTTGTAAAAAAAGATGTCAATGAAATCTGGATTACGATACCTGGCAAAGCCGAACAAAACAGAAAAGATTACCTGGGTTTAATGCAGG
>JAKFCI010000320.1:0-1722 GCA_036676725.1 Chitinophagaceae bacterium | reverse complement strand
AAGAATATTTGTCGCAGGTTAACAGCGATAAAGTTGTATTGGTAGACATAGGTGCAGTATGGTGTCCGCCTTGCAAAAAAATGGAACCGGTTTTAAAAGATCTATTTGAGTCCAATGGCAACAAATTTAAATTGGTGCAAATAGATGGTGGTGTTCAGGAGTCTATTGTAAAAGAATTAAATGCTTCTTCTTTCCCAACCTTTATCATTTATAAAAATGGTAAAGAAGTTTGGCGTAAAGAAGGCATTGTAACGAAAGAAGAGTTATTAAATAATTTATAAAAGTTGTCTTTTTTAGAGTACAAAAAAGCGGCTTTTAGTCGCTTTTTTTATTTTAACTTAATGTGGTGACTATTGTCACGAAGAACGCAATAATCAATTTTTAGCTTCGGGAACGGAAAGTAAAACTTCCACCATGAAAAAATTAATTCTTTCTAACTGGTTTGTTTTAGTGCTTTTCATTGTAATTATCATTGTAATAGCCCAGGCTTTGTTTAAAAAAGAGGAAACAATTATTCTTTCTTCAGAAAAACCCGAGGATGATAGTACGTGGATAGCTCCAAGTCTTTACGTCGACCAGGAAACAACAGGAGAAGAAAGAGCAAAGATTATTTATGGAGAAGATCTTATTGCAAATACGGCCAAATATTTAGGACCACACGGCGCTGTAAAACAAATTACAAATGGAATGAATTGCCAGAACTGTCACCTTGATGCAGGTACCAGACCCTGGGGCAATAATTACGGCGGTGTGTATTCTACGTATCCAAAAATGAGAGCCCGCAGTGGGCGCATTGAAAATATTTATAAAAGAGTAAACGATTGTTTTGAAAGAAGCTTAAATGGTCAGGCATTAGATACCAACAGTAAAGAAATGCAATCAATTTATGCCTATATGAAATGGTTAGGACAGAATGTACCAGCTGGAAAAAAACCACACGGTTCAGGACTGGCCCCGTTACCTTATATGGATAGGCCGGCAGACCCTGAAATCGGAAAGGTTGTTTACATAAATGCTTGTCAAAGTTGCCATGGATCAAATGGGGAAGGAATAAAAAACCCAGATGGAAAAACTTATAGCTATCCTCCTTTGTGGGGTCCAAATAGTTATAACGACGGCGCAGGTTTATACCGCATTACAAGGTTTGCTTCGTTTGTAAAGTACAACATGCCTTTTAATCAATCATCTTATACGCACCCAAAACTTACCAATGAAGAAGCCTGGGATGTTGCGGCATTTGTAAACTCGCAACCACGGCCACATATAGACCAATCAAAAGACTGGCCCGACATTTCAAAAAAATCAGTTGATGAACCTTTTGGTCCATACGCAGATGGTTTTTCGGAACAACAACATAAATATGGACCTTATCAACCAATAGAAAACGAACGAAAAATTAAAAGCAAAAAATAGTAAGCACCTATGATACAACCAACATCGAGAAGAAACTTTTTACGCTATTCCACATTAGCTGGTTTAGGACTTTCATTGAATCCAATTTCAGCGCTTGCAAATGTTACGCATGAAGAAAAAAATGAAAAAGAGCGTGCAAGAAATAATTTAAAAAAAGGACAACAAGTTGTAACACTTTTGCAAACTACTGATGTCCATTGCCAGCTACACCCACATGATGAAATGTTTTGGGAAAATGAACAAATGGTATTTCGTACAACCGGCGGGTATGCACACCTGGCATCACTTTTCAAAAAAATTAAATCAAAA
>JAKFCI010000319.1:0-1722 GCA_036676725.1 Chitinophagaceae bacterium | reverse complement strand
ATTGGTCCGCTGGGAGCTGCAGGTTTGGTAGTTAGTTGTTTGCCTGCAACAATTGTTTTGTAAACCAATTGATGATTACCAGCCCATTGGTAACTGCCGCCCAAAACTGTATTTAGAGGCGTATTATTAATCTTTTTAGCTGTTTTTGTTGCAATTGAAACCACGTACAAGTCCATTGCATTATTGGTGCTGTTTACAAACGCAAAATGTTTTTGATCAGGCGCCCATTGAATGCTGGAAGCCCGCAGTTCTTTCGGTAAACCAGATATATTATAAAGCTTATGATCCTTTATGTTTTTAATTTGAATGCCTGTAGAAGATCCCGAACGACTTGGGCTAAAATTATTTGGATTAATTCTAAGTCCGGCGATTCTTAATTCAGGTTGCGCCAATTCTTCAATTGTTGGAAAATCGCTTCTTTCCAGAATAAGCATCCATTCTGCTTTGTCATCAATAGAAACGGAAGGTGTAGGTTTTGCCAACACCAGGTCCATAATGTCTTTCGGCGGTGTTTGGTAAGTTGTAACATCATCCTGTGCAGATGTTATCATGCATAGGGATAAAAAGAAAATAAAAAATCCAGATCTAAGGCTTAAACGCATAAAAGTTTATTTTTTTCCATGTTAAGGTAGAACCAAAACACGTTTGAAAGTGAAGAAAAACTTTGGTTAAGTAGTTTAAGGGCTTATTTTTGCGACACAAATGAATATTTCAGTACATACACATCATCATATACTTGCCCCACGGTAAGCCGGTGTTGTTGTGTACATACCAATAAATTGAAGGCTTACCATTTTGGTGAGCCTTTTTCTTTTATTATTTGTTAAAGAGATATATAAAATAGAAATAATGGTTTTAAAGATTGCGATACAAAAGTCAGGACGTTTACACGATGACAGCATTAGTTTATTAAAAGATTGTGGGATTGATATAAAAAATGGGCATAACCAGTTAAAAACAGTTGCAGATAATTTTCCAATGGAAGTTTATTTTTTACGTGACGATGATATCCCGCAATACGTTGAAGATGGTGTTGCACATGTAGGCATTGTAGGGGAGAATGTTCTATTTGAAAAAAATAAATCAGTAGGCATTGTTGAACAATTGGGTTTTGGAAAATGTCGTCTTTCTATCGCTGTTCAAAAAGGCGAAACATATACGGGGGCAGATTATTTACAAGGGAAAAAATTAGCAACAAGTTACCCTGTGCTTACGCAAAAGTTTCTTGATGAAAATAACATTAACGCCGAAATTCACGAGATCAGTGGTTCGGTAGAATTGGCTCCGGGCATCGGGTTAGCAGATGCGATTTGTGATTTAGTCAGTAGCGGTTCTACTTTATTTATGAATGGTTTGCAGGAGTCGGAAACAATTTTAAAAAGCCAGGCGGTTTTAATCAAAACAAAAGATTTGGATACCGAACTGCAGAACATTTTAAACAGTTTATTGTTTCGGATAAGGGCGGTAAGAAAAGCTAAGAACAATAAGTATGTTTTGCTCAATGCGCCAAATCATTCGCTTGATAAGATCATAGGTTTATTACCAGGTATGAAAAGTCCAACGGTTTTACCGCTTGCTGAAGAAGGGTGGAGTTCGGTGCATAGTGTATTAAATGAAGATGAATTTTGGGAAAAGATCGAGGCATTGAAAAATGCAGGCGCACAAGGGATTTTAGTTGTGCTTATTGAAAAGATGATCATGTAATAAGAAGAACAAAATTCT
>JAKFCI010000318.1:0-1613 GCA_036676725.1 Chitinophagaceae bacterium | reverse complement strand
TTTTTGCTTCAGTGAATTTTTTCATTTTTTGTACTCCTTTTTAGTTTTTGTGAGGGTTAGTAATTGATATTATATCACTAATGTATAATCTTTTTCCGGTATAACGAATTTTTGAAAAAATAAAAATCTGCCTTTTAATAGGTTTTTTTCAACATTTTGACACAATAGTAACAAAGTTGATCCTTTAAATAGACATAAATCATTGACATACAGCAATATACGAAGTTTTTGACAATAAAAAAGCCCTTTAGAGGCTCTAAAGGGCTTTTTTATATTATTTGGAAAAATTATGCAGTTGCGAGTTTAGCTTCTTTATATAATCCGTTTTTAAGCTTTTCAGCAACTTCGCTGTAAGCGCTTAATGTGCGCTGAACATCTTCCTGGCTGTGCATAGCTGTTGGAATAAGGCGAAGCATAATTAAACCCTTCGGAATAACAGGATACATCACAATTGAACAGAAAATACCGTAGTTCTCGCGAAGGTCCATTGTAATAGAAGTAGCTTCTGAAAGATCACCTTTGAAGAAAACCGGTGTGACCATTGTATTGGTTATACCGATATCAAAGCCTCTTTCCTTAAGACCGTTTTGCAGTGAAGTGGCAATTTCCCAAAGCTTTTCCCGAAGTTCAGGTTTGCTTTTCAATAATTCCAAACGCTTGCGTAAACCTAATACCATTGGCATGGGCAATGATTTGGCAAAGGTTTGCGAGCGCATGTTATAGCGCAGGAAGTTAGTGATCTCTTCAGTTGAAGCAATAAATGCTCCGATTCCGGCCATTGATTTAGCGAATGTTCCGAAGTAAATATCCACTCCATCGATACAATCCTGAGCTTCATGGGTACCTGCTCCGGTTGCTCCCATAGTACCAAAACCGTGTGCATCATCAATAAGCAAACGGAACTTGAACTTAGCTCGTAGCTCATTGATCTCTTTCAATTTACCCTGGGCACCTGACATTCCGAAAACACCTTCGGTGATAACCAATATGGCACCGCCTGTATTTTCTGTCCAGCGTGTTGCTCTTTCAAGCTGCTTTTCAAGATTATCTATATTGTTATGAGTATATACAAAACGCTTGCCCTGATGCAAACGAACGCCGTCAATGATACAGGCATGTGATTCAGCATCGTAAACAATTACATCATGACGGTCAACTAACGCGTCAATCGCCGACATAATTCCCTGGTATCCGTAATTTAGAAGGAAAGCATCCTGTTTGCCAACAAATTCTGCAAGGTCTTTTTCTAAAGCTTCGTGATGGTTTGAATTTCCTGACATCATCCTCGCTCCCATCGGGTAAGCCATACCGAACTCCGCAGCCGCTTCAGCATCAGCCTTGCGAACTTCGGGGTGATTAGCTAAACCAAGGTAGTTGTTTAAGCTCCAGACTAAGTGATCTTTACCGCGAAATTTCATATGCGGGCCGATCTCCCCCTCAAGTTTAGGAAATGCAAAATAACCGTGAGCCATCTTTTGATGCTGGCCCAGAGGTCCCATGTTTTTCGAAATTTTATCAAATAAGTCCAATGTTGTAGTATTTATGTTTTAAAAATGCAATGCGGCAAAGTTACTTCATAGAGCGCTGATATTCAAGCAACCTTGAACCAATTT
>JAKFCI010000317.1:0-13727 GCA_036676725.1 Chitinophagaceae bacterium | reverse complement strand
TGAAGGTTATATTAAAAAAGCTTACGAATTGTGTAAAGCAAAGAATGTTCTTTTATTAGCCGACGAAATTCAAACAGGATTAGGGCGAACAGGCAGGATGTTGGCTTGCGACCATGAAGGCGTACACCCCGACATTTTGATTTTAGGCAAAGCCTTAAGTGGCGGCGTGTTGCCGGTAAGTGCTATACTGGCTTCAAACGAAATCATGCTTACAATTAAGCCAGGTGAGCATGGATCAACATATGGGGGAAACCCGCTTGCATGCAAGGTGGCAATAGCTGCTTTACAAGTATTAAAAGATGAAAATCTTTTGGAAAATGCCGAACAAATGGGCCTTTACTTCCGGCAACGGTTAACCGAAATTAATTCGCCATATATAAAAATAGTTCGTGGCAAGGGATTGCTAAATGCCATTGTTGTAGAACATAATGATAAGGAAGCTGCCTGGAAATTATGCATGGCGTTAAAAGAAAATGGTTTGCTGGCCAAACCTACGCATGGTGATAAGATAAGATTTGCGCCCCCGCTGGTTATTAATAAAACACAAATTGACGACTGTATTGATATAATAGAAAGATCGTTAGCTACATTATAAGTTAGGGCACACGTAAACTAACTGTTACTTAATATTTTCTTTGGTGCTGGTAAATAAATTAAAAAGCAGCAAGCCAAAAGATGCGAACATAACTACATATAAGGCTGTGTGTTTTACAGGACATACACCACCCTGGCAAAGACCAATCACTATAAAATTGCGGATGGCCCAGGCTGCATTTAATGCAGAAATAAATATAGCAATGCGAGTAGCCATATTTTTTGGTATGAGTAATAGAATAACAGCAATGCCGCTTAATAAAAAATGCATGTAACCAGGTTTTCCAAAAGAAGTTCCGGTGGCATCTACACCACTAACGACAATATTTTTACTTTCAATACTAACCCAGGGAAAGAAACATGCGATCATTAAAATGATTGCGGAAGCAATTGCAAGCCATCTCATTTGCATAGCTGCGAAGATAGTTGTTTGCTTAAATGATTTGATTTGGATAAACGAAAAAGAAAAGGCTGCCAATTGTGGCAGCCCTTTTTGAAACAAAATATTTGAGTTTATAATTTAAAACCAACTGTAATGCCAAGTACACGGTGCTTATTATTGTTATCCTGGTTGTTGTTGCTGCCAGATTGTAATTTAGCTAAACCTAAACCATAATTAACACCAAGCACAATAGACTTTCCTTCAATACCAACAGTGCCATTCAGGCCATAATCAAAACGCTTTAAAATGCCAAAGCCTGCGCCTTCTTCTTCTGATAAAGTTGTTGGATCATCATTAGAAAAAGTAATATCTTTTTCATTATTGTAAGTACCTAAAATAGTTCTTCCTTCAGTTTTATTTTTTCCTGCAATACCCATTGCTATATAAGGCCCTGCACCAGCATAAAATTTATTCTCACTGCCGATTGGCGCTTTCACCACAAAATTTAAGGGAACCTCTAAATAAAAAGGATTCGAGGTTTGTTTGAAGTAACCGTTTTCATTTGGTTCACCATTTTGGATTTTAGAACCTTTACCTGTAAATAATAATCCAGGTTGTAAGGAAAGATAATCACCTGCAAGCGGAACATTACCTAAAAAACCAACATGAAAGGTAGTTAACATGTTTGCATCATCTACTCTCCCATTATCATTTACTGAAACGTTGGCAAGATTTAAACCTGCACGAATTTGTCCGCTTGATTGTGCATTAACCGATGCTGCGCTTAATAATAAAGTTGTTGCGCCAAAGAATAAAAATTTCATTTTCATAGAGTGTTATTTGTAGGCAAGTATTTACAAACTACCTGCCAATTAAAATTTGTGGCATTAAGACAAAAAATAAACCCCGGTGTTTAACCGGGGAATAAAAATTTTTTATGCATGGCTTCAGCCCGAATCACAATGGTAGTGATACTCTTCGTCCCGGATACAAATTTTTCACGAAAAGATTAACAGGCACCGGTTAGGAACTGGATCGATGAAAGCAATACGAAACTATTAAAAAGAATAATTTCTTACAAGATTATTGTAGAAAATTTTAGTCTAAAAGTCAACATTTTTTTATTGCCTAACGAGCATTAATAACCGATGCTGCTTGTGCTGCTATGCAAACGGAACCCTGAACTGAGCGTAGCAACAGGCGATGCCATTAAAGCTTAAGCTGGTAAACAAGAACAAGTAAATAAAAAAAAGAATGATTTTATAAAATGAGGAAAGGATTATCGCTGTCAAAGCCGGATTTAGTTTTTTTATTGCCGGAGAATTTTGATTTGAACCATGAAATAATTTTTGACAGCATGAGAATTGATTTTAAATGTGAACAATTAAAAGTTGCAATTCAGAGGGGAAGATGCTTGCTGCAAACACTTAGCCAAAACGCAGACGTACGCTTCTAAGGATTATTTGATAAGTTCAATTTAGGCAAAATATTTAATACGAGCAAACAGCTTTTACATAAAAAAACCTCATTGAACTTTGCCGAAGCGCAGAACAAATGAGGTCTTTTTTAATTAGCTAGTAATCAGTTTAATTACTAATTAGCTATTTTATTAATAATCCATACCGCCCATACCACCTGGCATTCCACCCGGAGCACCAGCAGCAGATTTAGGTTCTGGTTTATCGGCTACAACACACTCGGTAGTTAACAACATACCTGCAATTGAAGCTGCATTCTCTAATGCAATACGGCTAACTTTAGTTGGGTCGATAACACCGGCGCCAATTAAGTTTTCGTAAACTTCTGTACGTGCATTAAAACCATAATCGCCAGACCCTTCGCGAACTTTGTTTACAACCACGCTTCCTTCGATACCGCAGTTTTCAACAATTTGGCGAAGTGGTTCTTCTAATGAACGGCGAACGATTTGAACACCAGTTGCTTCGTCGTTGTTTAAAGTATCGATGTTGTCTAATGCTGCAATTGCACGCACATAAGCAACACCACCACCTGGAACAATACCTTCTTCAACCGCTGCTCTTGTTGCATGCAAAGCATCGTCAACACGGTCTTTCTTTTCTTTCATTTCTACTTCTGTAGCTGCACCAACATTTAATACTGCAACACCGCCGCTTAACTTAGCTAAACGCTCCTGAAGTTTTTCTTTATCGTAGTCAGATGTAGTTGATTCAATTTGAGATTTGATCTGGTTGATACGGCCAGTGATTGCATCTTTTTCTCCAGAACCGCCAACAATCGTTGTATTGTCTTTATCAATAACAACTCTTTCGCAACGGCCTAAATAAGTAAGATCGGCATTCTCTAACTTGTATCCTTGCTCTTCAGAAATTACGATACCTTTTGTAAGTACGGCAAGATCCTGCAACATTTCTTTACGACGATCGCCAAAGCCAGGAGCTTTAACAGCTGCTACCTTTAAGGTTCCGCGTAATTTGTTTACAACCAAAGTAGCTAAGGCTTCACCTTCAAGATCTTCAGCAATAATTAATAAAGGAGCGCCTTGTTGTGCAACTTTCTCTAAAATGTGCAGAATGTCTTTCATTGCGCTTACTTTCTTATCATAAATAAGAATGTAAGGACTGTCTAATTCAGTCTGCATTTTTTCGCTGTTGGTTACAAAGTAAGGAGAGATGTAACCGCGATCGAATTGCATACCTTCAACAACATCAACTGTTGTTTCGATTCCTTTCGCTTCTTCAATAGTGATCACACCATCTTTAGAAACTTTTTCCATTGCCTGCGCAATTAATTTTCCAATCTCGCTATCGTTGTTGGCAGAAATAGTAGCAACCTGCTCAATCTTTTTATTGTCGTTACCAACAGTTTGAGATTGAGAACGCAGGTTTTCAACAACAGCTTTAACAGCTTTGTCAATACCACGCTTTAAATCCATTGGATTTGCACCTGCAGCTACGTTCTTTAAACCTTCGGTAATAATTGCCTGAGCTAAAACAGTTGCCGTTGTAGTACCATCACCAGCAATATCTGCTGTTTTAGACGCTACTTCTTTAACCATTTGCGCACCCATATTTTCAATAGCATCTTCCAGTTCAATTTCTTTTGCAACGGTAACACCGTCTTTAGTTACTGCCGGAGAGCCAAATTTCTTTTCGATAACCACGTTACGACCTTTTGGTCCTAAGGTTACTTTAACTGCGTTTGCTAATACATCAACACCCTTCTTCATTTTGTTGCGGGCATCTGTATCAAAAAACAATTGCTTAGCCATATTGATTAATTAAAAATTGATAATTAGAAATAAAAATTACTTTGAAATGGTAATCTTCAATTTAAAGTATTGCAAGAATGTCGCTTTCTCTCATGATCATCAGCTCTTCGCCTTCGATCGAGATCTCAGTGCCTGCATATTTACCGTAAAGAACAGTATCGCCTTCTTTTACAGTTACCGGCTCATCTTTTTTACCAGGACCTGCCGCTACAACAACACCTCTTTGCGGTTTTTCTTTAGCTGTATCAGGAATAATAATACCACCTGCAGTCTTTTCTTCTGCTGCAGCGGGCTTCACGATCACTCTGTCATGCAGAGGGGTAACATTTACTTTGTTAGCCATTTCTATGATTTTTTGGTTTACGTTTTTTGAATCGATTCATTTACCCTTTGGGGGGCGGCAAAGGTAGGCGAATAATATGCCAGTCATTAATAAACGGAAAAATTAGCAGTTTGGCTGAAAAAATGAAAGCATGATGGAGTAATAAGGGACAGACAAGGTAAACAGCTATGCCAATTTTACATTTTTGTCAGCCATTAGCTTTTGCTGGATTGGCTTAGATGAGTTTAAATTAATATTGGAAATAAACTTCCGTTGCCCCATAACCGAAAGAAGGATGGTATTGGTTGACAAAAGATTTTACTTCTCTTTTTAAACGGAGTATATTATGAATTTCATCCCGTAGCACCCCTTTACCTACGCCATGAATAATGATTAACTGTGATTGGCGGTGAGCAAGTGCAAGGTCGTACCATTTTTCAAACTCCTTTAGTTGTATATCCAGGATATCGCTATTGGATAAATGCTTCCAATCATCCGACAACTTTTCAATATGAAGATCAACAACAGTTCTTGCGGGCGGCAAATGCTTTCTTGCTTCTTTAGCGTTATAAATCTTAATTCCCTTGGCGATGAGGGAATCAAACTCCAGTTTGTCCTCAACAATTTTGTCAGGATAATTTTCAAACAATTTGTAGGTGAAAGTAGGCTCTCCCTTTTCTTTTAATTTTTCAATCCGGTCGAAAATTTGTTTGGGTTTTAATTTGACCGAAGTTTCGTAATAATCTGCTTTTCCTTTTTCGGGTTGAAACAATGAAAACTCAAAATTGAATGCAGGACTGTCGCTCATGTCGGCAAAAGGAACATCATGAATATAAAAATCTTCAAACGGGTGAACCTCGCCTTTCAGTTCAAACTCCGGCTTACCAAAAAAATGTAGTTTATATATAAACTTATAGCCTCTTTCCGTACGGTTAAGCAAGTAGATCTTCAGGTTTTCTACCACGTCATCACCAAATTCATCGGTTTCAAATTTTGGTAGAAACGAAAGTGAAACACCGTCAACAACTTTTTCTTTTGGTGCCTTTTCTTTTTTTATGTCTTCTGCAAATTTCTTTTCCTTTTTAATGGGGAATAATTTTTTTTCTGAAAATCTTTTGAAATAAGGAAAATCAAGTTGATCGATATAGGCAGGAAATTTTACACCCCGCACATCAACCATAACCATTTTATTATTAATTATATCAACAACTTCGCCTTCTTCATTGGAATGCAACACCAAAACCTTGTCCCCAATTTCAAATTTCATGAGCGCAAAGTTAATTACCCTAAGTGTTTTTCTTGTTGGATTGAAAATGTATTAACAGTTAGTATATGATTATACAGTATGCTCTACCAGCTTACTTTTTCTAAAGCCGTACATGAAATAAACAACCAAACCCAGGGCAAACCAAATGAAAAACCATTTCCAGTTAGAGCCTGACATGCCTGTGAGCAAATACAAACAGGAGGTTAATCCTAAAAGCGGTATCAAAGAAAAGTTTTTTATAAAAGCATAAATGGATAGTAAAAAGCACCCCAGCCAAAAAATGATGGTTGCTAGCTTAACCGCCAAAGTTTGAAATAAATAATCGTTACTATTTGCCACCTGGCTGTAATCTGAAAAATCGCCATTGAACAATTCGGTGAAATAACGATTGCTGAAAATCAAGATAATTACAGCCGTTCCGAAAATAATGAGCGGGTAAATAAACTTTGCATTTATATAAGGAAGGTGAAATTTACCCGGCACTTTTTGTTTTCTTGGAATTAATAAAACACCGCCACAAACCAACACAAAAGCAAACAAGGTAGCAATGGAAGTGAAGTCAAGTACAAAAGTTTTATCAGTAAATAAAATGGGTACACCAACTAACAAACCAGTTACGATCGTTGAAAAAGATGGCGTTTTATATTTAGGATGAATTTTTTGAAACTTTTCTGGTAAGAGACCGTCGCGACTCATGCTCATCCAAATTCTTGGTTGCCCCATTTGAAAAACCAGTAACACACTCGTCATGGCAATTACGGCAACAATGGCAATTAAAAATTGCATCCAGCCAATGTTTAAATTTTGTTCTTCAAAAATGAAGGCCAACGGATCACCAATGCCTTCAAATTTTCTATAGTTAACTGCCCCTGTTAACACCAAAGACAATAATATATAGATGATGGTACAAATCACCAAAGACATGATCATACCTCTTGGAAGATCGCGTTGAGGATTTTTACTTTCTTCGGCCAGAACACTCACCGTATCAAAACCTATATAGGCAAAGAAAACGCCGCTGACGGCCGCCATTACACCACCAAAACCGTTAGGCATAAATGTACGTATGCCGGTATCGTTAGCAGGCATCCAGTTTGCAGTTAGGTCGTTGGAAAAAATTAGGTACCCACCTACTAAAATCACCAGCACAACTGCTGCTAATTTTAATATCACCATTACATTACTAAAATTGCGTGATTCTTTTATTCCACGATATACTAATGCAGTGATCAATACATTTATAACAAGTGCAGGTAAATCAAAAATCATTTTAAGATTGCCCAATAGCGGGGCCGAATTCCAGGCATTGATTAATTCCTGGTTGCTTGAACCTTGGGCCACTGCTTTTTTTGCCTCGAGGTAACTAGTCGTTAAGTAATCGGGCAAATGCAGATTTAATTTTTGTAATAAAGAAGTAAAATAATCACTCCATGAAAAGGCAACATAAATATTACCAATAGAATATTCCATCAACAGGGCCCAACCAATTACCCAGGCAAACAATTCTCCAAAAGATGCATAAGCATATGTATAGGCACTACCGGCAACAGGTATGCGACTTGCAAATTCCGCATAACAAAAAGCTGTAAACGCACAGGCGATACCACAAATAATAAATAATAGCACAACGCCCGTACCACCGGAATAAACTGCACCACCCAAACTGCTAAAACTTCCTGCACCTATAATTGCAGCAATACCAAAAAAGGTTAAGTCTTTTACCGTCAACACCCTGCTCAGCCCGTGTTTGTGGGATTCAGCATCTTGCTTATCCTCCATTATTTCAGATATGGGCTTTCTTCTAAAAAGTGGGTGTGCCATTCGCAGTTAGTTTGTTTGTTAAAATAAAAATAGGGAAAAGGTAATTATGATTCGCGTTGAACAAGAAACCTGGCTAATTGTTTTAGTGGTTCTTTTCTTTTTGATAGAACAGCAATGTCTTCTAAATGTGCTAAAGCTTCGGTAAGATGTTTTTCTTTTAATTCTTTCGCCCATTCATCTACTTTACATTCTTTAAAAATTTGCACAACATCCTGCACTTTATTTTGGGTAGTTCCCTGCATCAAATCCAACAGGTTTTGTTTTTGAAGTTGTGAAGCTGTTTCTAATGCATGTATCAGCAAAAAAGTTTTTTTATTCGATAAAATATCGCCCCCTACTTGTTTGCCAAATTTTTGGGGATCGCCAAAGGCATCGAGGTAATCATCCTGCACCTGGAAAGCAAGGCCCAACTTTCTACCAAACTCATATAATAAATTTTGGTTTCTTTCTCCTGCACCGCCCAGCACAGCGCCCATTTTTAGACTTGCAGCAAGTAAAACAGAGGTTTTTAAATTGATCATATGGTTGTATTCATCAAACTGCACATTTTCTTTTTTTTCAAAATCCATATCCAGTTGCTGGCCTTCACATACTTCTCTAGCCGTTTTATTAAACAGGTAAATTATCTGCTGGCTATACTTAGTATTTATTTTATTAAGATAATCATAAGCGGCCACCAGCATTACATCGCCGGCAAGTAAGGCAGTACTTCTGCCCCATTTTTCATGAACTGTTTGCATGCCCCTGCGCAATGGTGCATTATCCATTATATCATCATGAATCAAAGTAAAATTGTGAAACAGTTCAATTGCATTTGCAACATGCCAGGCATCGGGATTTATTTCATCAAACAATTCGTTGCCCATAAGGCAAGCAACAGGCCGAACTCTTTTTCCACCTAAACCTAAAAAATACCGGTTTGGTTCGTAAAGCGATTCGGGTTGAGCAGGAAAATGATCGATGGAAAATTTTTCTGAAAACAGTTTTGATAATTCTTCAAATGTTTGCATAAGCCTTATTCTTCGCTTTCTTTTTTCTTTTTCTTTTTATGCTTTGGCTTTTCTTCTGCTATTGTTTCAGTTGTTGCAGAAACTGGTGTTAATACCCACTCGTAATCCAGCTGTCTTTTTTCGAGATTTGCCGAAATTACTTTGATGGTAACACGGTCGCCCATTCTAAATTTCCTTCCGCTGCGATGTCCAACAAGCATATAATCTTCCTGCACCAACCTGAATTCATCATATTCTGCAAGGCTGGTAATGCTTACCATTCCTTCGCATTTGTGTTCTACTGTTTCTACCCAAAAACCAAAAGCCGCTACCCCGCTGATCACTCCTTCAAATTCTTCACCTAAAAAATCACGCATGTACTCTACCTGCTTGTATTTATTAGCGGCTCTCTCTGCTTCCATTGCGGATCTTTCGCGAACACTGCAATGTTTGCACTTCTCTTCCATTTTTTTATCAGGGTTGATTTTGCCGCTTAAGACATCTACCAACACCCTATGCACTAAAATATCCGGATAGCGACGGATTGGAGAAGTGAAATGACAATAATTTTCAAAACCCAAACCATAATGGCCAATGTTTTCTGTTGTGTAAACCGCTTTTGCCATTGTGCGTATTCCAAGTTGCTCCAAAACGTGTTGCTCTGGTTTTCCATGGGCATCCTTCGACATTTGATTGAATGATTCTGCAATTGCTTCAGGAGTAGAAGTATCGAACTTGTGACCAAACTTTCGTGCAAAAGCCATGAAAGGAGCCAATTTTTCATCACTTGGCAGATCGTGTACACGGTAAGCAAATGGCACTGGTTTTTTATTGATCTTGATCTTGGAAACGTTTTCTGCAACATGCTTATTTGCAAGCAACATAAATTCCTCGATCAACTGGTGCGATTCTTTACTTTCTTTAACGGTAATGCCTATAGGTTTTCCTTTTTCATCTAATTTAAATCGCACTTCTGTAGATGAAAAATTGATGGCACCATTTTCAAAACGTTTTTTACGTAAACGCTGCGCAATATTATTTAATAACAAAATTTCGTCCTGGTATAATCCTTCCTGTTTTTCAATTATTTCCTGTACGTCTTCATAAGAAAAACGATGATCGGAATGAATGACTGTTTTACCCAACCAATATTGTTTTACCTGCCCTTTTGGTGTCATTTGAAAAACCGCAGAAAAAGTAAGTTTGTCTTCGTGGGGACGTAAAGAACACAACACATTTGAAATGTGTTCGGGTAACATTGGGTTTACACGATCCGGCAAATAAACCGAGGTAGCCTTTAGGTAAGCTTCCGCATCTAACGCACTTCCTTCTTCAACGTAATGCCCTACATCTGCAATGTGCACACCAATTTCGTAATTGCCATTTTTTAATACCCTTATTGAAATTGCATCGTCAAAATCTTTCGCATCAACAGGGTCAATTGTAAACGTCAATATTTTTCTAAAATCTTTTCTTTTTTCAATTTCTTTTTCTGAAATCGTGTCCGGCATTCTTGCGGCAGCTTCTAAAACTTCGTCTGGAAATTGAAGCGGAAAACCATGTTCGAGTAATATCTCTTTCATGGCAACATCATTGGTGTCTTCCGCAGAAAGTACTGTTACAACTTCACCTACAGGACGCTTTCCGCCACCTTGCTCCCACTCTGTTATTTTTATAACAACACGATCGTTTTCTGTGGCGCCGTTAAAGCTCTTTTCCGGTATAAAAACGTCCGGCATTTTTCTATCACCATCGGTAACAAAAAATGCAAAGCCTTTATTCATTTGCAGCCGGCCTATAAATTCTGATTGTTTTCTTTCAATTACCTGTACAACTTCTCCTTGCATGCGTTTGCCATCCCTATTAGGTTTAATGGCTACCCGAACAAGGTCGCCATGCATAGCAGTACCAAAGTCGTTGGGACGTACGAGGATATCTGTTTCAACATTTTCAACAACAACAAAACCCATTCCTGAACGGGTTATTTCTATTACGCCTTTATATGTATCCTTATTATTTTCTTTGTGCCTGGTCTTTTTCTGCGTCTTTCTGCCCATACAGTGCCGGTTGTTTAAAATTTTGAATGAATTTATTGATAGTACCATCAAACATTGTTCCTTCATTGAATAAGAACTTGTGTTCAATAGGTATTACATAGAATGGTAAGTTAGCTATTTCGTGTTCAAACTTCAATAGTCGCATTGCATCTTTTTCCGTAGTCAGAATAATTTTATTCTCAGCGGTGATGGCTTCGAACCGTTTTTTTATATCCCGCCAATCTTCAATTGAAAAAATATGGTGATCCCCAAAGTGCATCATATAATAGGTATCAACACGTTCTTCTAAAAAGGACTTCAATGGTTTTGGATTTGCTATTCCTGTAACCAATAATACTTCGGTTTGGGCATTTATAAAACCAAAGCTCTGGTGCGTTATGTGGTAGGGTGCTCCATAAACAATACAGGTAAAAAACACTTTTTGGTGCGGCAAGGGGTTTATTTCCTTGATCAACGCTTGTTTTTCTATTTCATCCAGGTCCGGTCTGGTTTTGGTTACAACAATTATATCTGCCCTTTTGTAACTTCCTTTTGTATCACGTAAATCGCCTGTTGGAATAAAAAAATCACGGGTAAAAATGTTTCCGTATTCGGTTAATAAAATATTAAGACCGGCTTTGATTGCCCTGTGTTGAAACGCATCATCCAAAATGATAACCTCGGTATTTGGTCGATCGTGTAGTAATTGCGGTATTGCTAATAATCTTTCTTCACCTACAGCGATCGGTACATCAGGAAATTTTTTATGAAATTGCATTGGCTCATCACCAACATCTAACGCCGTTGTATAAGCGTTTGCTAATGCATAACCTTTTGTTTTGCGTTTATAGCCCCTGCTAAGTGTTGCCACTTTGTATTGATTTTTTAAATGCATTACAAGGTATTCCACCATTGGCGATTTACCGGTACCACCCAAGGATAAATTGCCTACGCAAATAATGGGCATACCAAAGGATGTAGATTTAAAAATATTTTTATTGTATAGCCAGTTACGAAGCCAAACAATTAAGCCATAAACCAGGGCGAAAGGAAGTAATAAAATTCGAAATGACTTAAGAAACCAGTTAGAAAACATAAACCTTTTGAGGGGTGATACAAAGGTCTAAAGGTACATCAAAATCGTCCGCATCATCGACGGATTCGATTGGTTCAAAATAAGAAAAACCAATTTGAAAGCAATCTTCCCGGACCTGTTTTAAAAAGCGGTCGTAAAATCCTTTTCCATAACCAACCCGTATTCCCTTTGTATCAAAAGCCAATAACGGAATTAAAACCAAATCTATTTCAGTTGGATCGAGTACTTCATTGCTTACCGGTTCGGGAATATTGAATTCGTTTAATTCAAACGGTGTATCAGCATTACAAAGTATTGCATGCATGCTATTACTTGAAAAATCAGTTTTTGGATAAGCTATTTGGAGTGCAGGGTTGGTAAAGTGTAAGTAGTCAATGATCGTAAATGTATTGACCTCTTTTTTTTCTTCAATTGGATGAAAACTTAATACCGTTGATAGAAAAGGAAGATCAATTGTTTGAAATTGAATTAAAAGAAGATCGTCGAATTTTAGTTGTTGGGTTGCCGTTAATTCCTCTCGTTTTTGCCTGAACAATTGCCTTGCTTCTTTCTTCAACATACTATTTGGTTGCTTCCTTTTCGTTTACAAAAAATGAAAAAATAGTTGTGCCGTAATTGCGTGATGATTTAAAAAAAGGAAAATTTTCGTAATGATTTCGTGGTGTATGTTCAAGTACAAACCAGCCGCCTTCATTCAACAATTCTTTGGCAAAGATCTTTTTTGGTAATTCATCAATAGTTTCTAACGCATAAGGTGGTCCCGCAAAAATGAAATCAAACTTATCTGGACACTGGTCAATGAATTTAAAAACCTCCGAACGAACCACTTTAAAATTTTGGAGCTTTAAGTCCGCCGCCGTCTTTTTAATGAAGTCAAACATTTTCTCATCTTTTTCTACAACGGTAAGATCATGAGCGCCTCTGGACGCCAATTCATAACTAATACTTCCGGTGCCACCGAAAAGATCAAGCGTTTTTAGTTCCTCAAAATCAAGGTTATTTTGCAGCACATTAAATAATCCTTCCTTCGCAATATCTGTTGTAGGCCTGGTATAAGGCATTTTTGCCGGTGGGTTTATTCTTCTACCACCCATGTTTCCACTTATGATACGCATAGTGCCAGGTTAAACATTGAATTAAAAAAATGAGTAGGATGTTCCGAATGTTCAAAATGTATGATGGACGGAAGTGCAAAATGAACATTGAAAAAATAGCTTTCAATTTCTTTATACAAGGCGGAATTTTCTTCTATCAAACCTGAAAGCAATACATAGGTATCTTCTTTTTCAAGATTAAGCTCCTGGAAAATTTTTAATAAATAATAGACAACGTCAAGCGGTGCATTATAAAAATACATCTGGGCAAGTTGCAATTGGCCATTTTGTTTTACAACTACCCTAAAATACTTTGGAGTAAAATGTACGGCAACCTGGTTCTCCGCAACAAAGCCATTATAAATTTTTAATTCGGTTGTATAAACATGAAAAAAGTCCGCCGAAGGAAATGCTTTTACAATGCTTTTATAAATTGTTGCAGGAAATGCATAAACATTTACTACCTGCCATTCGTTTATTACATCGTTCAATTGAAAAGAAAAACGCTGGCCGTACAAATCTTTTAAAATATTATTTTTTGAATCATACAATTTTGCCGGTGTTAAAACAGCTTGCGGAAATGCGGAACAAAAAACAATCTTAAGATCATCTTTTTTCCTTTTCTCAACCAACTCAATTACCTGGAATAATGCATCCGCATCATTTTTTTCAAAAGATAAATATTCCAGGTTGATCAATTTTTTGTTTTCAGAATCATATCCAGCAACACAAAAATGATCTTCTCCCCATTCACATAGCAATAAATTACTTGTGTCATCCGCTTCCGAGCTGATATTAAAAATTGTATTCAACAGATTTCCTTTTTTGCAAAGTACGTATTTACATGCATTCAGTTTGCAAGGTCTTTTAATTGAA
>JAKFCI010000316.1:0-10292 GCA_036676725.1 Chitinophagaceae bacterium | reverse complement strand
AGGCATTTTCATTTCATCTAGACGCAATAACATTTCAGTGTTTACAACTCGGTCCGTCAGTTCACTTTGCGTTTCTATACTAAAATTCTTTAGTTCGGCATTGGTAGGTTTATTGATATCTCGATCTGACATTTTCAGTAGATCCATCTTAATTTTGGTTTCACCCGCCTCAAGATACTCACCATTCAGCCCTTGGTTACTTTCTAGCTTTAGCCCCACCATTTGCAAATGTATATTTGGATCAGTGACTGTTAAATTTGGAATTTCAAGCTGCAAATCCAGTATCTTAAGCTGTTGTTCGATCGGTTTTGCCCGAAACTTTAATGTCATCGGGTCTAATCTAGACTGGAGTTGAGCCTCATTGCGGGTAATCACTGGCGTAGTCAAGGTACTATTCAAAGTACCCAACCAATTCACTTTGCTTTGTACTTTAAGTGGTTCCTTCAACAAAGACTGAAGTGCACCGGGTGCCTGAGTAATGTTAATATCTGAATGAATCGCATATCCATTCCAACTCCGTTGAATATGATCCTGCCCCTTCAATTGGATCACTTCTTTCGGTTTGCATGGGTCTAGGACTAATTCAGCGGTCCAGTTTGCACTGCCATTTAAAGCCCCCATTTGAAATTGTTGATATTGCAACTTTAAATCATTCGACTGTTTGGTGCTGTGTTGATAATAAGCCTTCAAACTTTTATCCGCATAAAGATTCAACAGATATTTTTATTTGTTGATTTAGAAGCTTTTTAAACCTTTTAAAATTCAACAAATGAACTCATCACAAAAACGTTTCAACTAAATTGGTTTCACTCTCAACAACGTTCTTTTCATTCGGAAACGGAAGCACTTATCCTTGCAACAGGTTATCACAATCAAGCAGCTCATCAGAAATCAAGGCTGAAGAGCCACAGTTCATATAATCCATTCTTGTTTTATTTTATAACTGTTACGGAAAGCCCTATTCATACAGTGCAAACTGTTGTTCATTTACAGGAAGTGGCTATTTATAATCGCCTGGGCAGCTATACAAAAAAATTGCGATTTTTGAGCAATAATGAAACGACCTGTTTTGCATATAATATTCTGGCTTGTATATCTTGTACAGGATGCACTGCTGCATTTTACATGGATGGCACCTTATTTGAAGCAGACTACCGGTAGTAAGCAGGTTCTGATGGCTGTAACTACAGCTTTGATATTACTTTTTCCTAAATTAATAACTGTCTATTATTTTATTTTTTTTGGGATAAAAAGAGTATTGGATGACAGGAAAGATTTGAGAAAAGTGATTTTAGAACCGATCCTGGTAATCGTTGCATCCATCTTACTTTTTCGTATTATTTTCCATTATATAATTATGCCTGAAATATACTTCCTGCCACCGAAAGTATCTTTTTTCGACGCAAAAAGCACATTAATAGGAGCATTAGATATGGGTTACGTAACAGGTATTGCTATTGCATTTAAACTGTTGCGGCTGCAGGCATCGTCAAAGGAAAGAGAAAAAAATCTGGTAAAGGAAAAGTTAGAAACAGAGCTGAAATTTTTACGCAATCAAACCAACCCGCATTTTCTTTTTAACACCTTGAATAATATTTATGCTTTAGCAAGAAAAAAATCTGATGAAACACCGGAAGTGGTAATGAAACTATCAGAGCTGCTTAGTTTTATGCTTTATGAATCAGGGAAAGATACTATTGCTATATCCGAAGAAGTAAAAATGATAGAAGACTATATTGATTTGCAAAAAATAAGGTATAGTAACAGGCTTTCTATACTGTTTATCAGAAAAATTGATAACGATGTACATCCCATTGCCCCATTATTATTGCTTCCCTTAGTGGAAAATGCCTTTAAGCATGGCGTAAGCGAAACCAGGTTTGATTCCTTTATAAACATTGATATGAGTTTGAGTGATGGGCGGCTTGTTTTTTTTATTAAGAACACAATTGAAAATGGAAAAACAAAGCCTGGTAATAACAATATTGGGTTGCCAAATATTAAAAGACAACTGGAGCTTATGTATAAAGAGCATGAGATGCTTATACAAGATGATGGTAAAACTTTTAATGTTAATATCACAATCAATTTAAATAGCTATGGAAAAGTATAACTGCATAATAGTGGAAGATGAGCCTCTGGCCGCAGAAGTGCTGGAAGATTATATTAAGCAAGTGCCATTTCTGGAATTAAAAAGTATTTGTGCCGATGCGATTTTTGCTATGGAGATATTGCAAAAGCAGAAAATTGACGTTGTGTTTCTTGATATACATTTACCCAGGTTAAAAGGGTTGGATTTTGTTAAAACTTTAAAGCACCCGCCACAAATAATTGTTACCACGGCGTACAGGGATTATGCTATTGAAGGGTATGAATTAAATGTTCTGGACTATCTGGTAAAACCTGTCAGTTTTAACCGCTTTTTGATGGCCGTTAATAAACTGAAAATCCAAAGTGCAGGCGATATATTATTCTCTTCTGTTCTATCTGCATCACCGGAAAGAGCACACTTATTTATTAATGTAAATAAAAAAATGATTAAAGTTTACATGGATGAAATACTTTTTATTGAAAGTAAAAAGGAATATATAAACATAGTTACAAAAGAAAAATCTTTTCTTACAAAATACCAGTTAGGTGAAATAGAAGAGCAGTTACCAAAAGATGAGTTTATCCGGGTACATCGATCTTTCGTGATTTCCAAATCGAAGATTGATGCCTTTACAGCAACAGAAATTGAAATAGCCGGGGAGCCAATACCTATTGGCAGAAGTTATAAAGAGCTTATACTTTCCATAGTTGGTAACAGTTAGTAACAGGATGTTTCGATTTTAAAATATTAACCAGCTAAACACTTTTTTAAACATCATTGATTTTCAGCGGAGCATCCATTGTATTGCGGTTTGCATACTATTAACCACTCTTACCGGCAGTTAAGTGCCTTGTTTAGGTAAATAAGTCAAATTGATTTACATGTATATGCTGTTGGTTGATTTGAAAAAATTGCCATGCAGCATCTGAATAAATTTGTTGCTCTGTAATCAAAATAAGATACATGGTATAAACTAAACCTTCTTAATGCTGCTTCCCTTTTTTATCTGTCAATTATCAGCACAGGAAAAAGCAATTCTCTTATTAAGCAGTATGCAATTGCTGCTTGTTGAATAAGTAATAATGAGGTACTGCATATGACTATTTTACCGCTGTTTAAAAATAAGGCCATTGAATTTGAAAATGAAAACTCCTGTAGTGTAATTAGGAATATTAACCTAATCCGGCATTTACACTAATTAGTTTTCTCTGTAAGAGTTATCTCATGTTGGTTCATAGGTTACCAATATCGCAGGTGGTTTCTACTACCTGCTTTTTCTGTTTCACCTCAGTATATTGGCTCTTTTCTTATCACTCAAACAATGCATTAATTTTTCAGGCAATCAGTCTAACTTATTTACAGGTTACATCCTACCAACTGCGATTAACATTAGCTGAATGCCTTATTTGTGCAGAAAAATCAACTTCATTTACACTTACCTGCAGCCGGTTGAATAGCCAATTTCACAACGCAGCATCTTACTATTTTCATTGCTCTGATAAACAAAACAATCATGCAATGAGAAAAATTATTATCCTGCTATTGCTGTCGTTCGGATTAATTACCCAAGTCTCAGCACAACAAAAAACTATTTCCGGAAAAGTTACAGATGCAAAAGGACAGCCAATGGCTGATGTATCTGTAGCTGTTAAAGGCACAACAGAAGGTACTTTATCAAACCAGGCAGGTGAGTTTAGTTTAAAAACTTCTGTCAGCGCAAAAATCCTTTTATTCAGCTACACCGGATATGCTGATGAGGAGGTTGCCATTGGCAATAAAAGTGTTTTTAATGTTTCATTATCCACTGTTGAAAAAAATTTACAGGAAGTGCTGGTGGTAGGTTATGGTACCCAAAAAAAGAAAACTGTTACATCTTCCATCACAAAAATATCCGGGGAATCAATTGTTACCACACCGGCAACAAGTGTTGACAGGATGCTTGCAGGAAGGGCTTCTGGTGTGCAGGTAACACAGGGTACCGGTATTATAAATGCTGCTCCCCGGGTACGTATCCGTGGTATCAATTCCCTTACTGGTGGCCGGGATCCATTATTTGTTGTAGATGGTGTACCTACGGTATCAGGTGGTTTGTCAGGAAATACCAACACTAATCCACTAAGTGATATTAATCCGGCAGATATTGAATCTATTGAAGTATTGAAAGATGGCGCTGCTACAGCAATCTTCGGTTCCCGTGCATCTAATGGTGTGGTTATGATTACAACAAAGAAAGGCCGTTCAGGAAAAATGTCTGTAAACTATGATGTTTTTGCTGGTACGGCACATGCATTTCGCAAACCTAAACTTTTGAATGCACAGGAATTTGTAATTATTGCGAATGAAAAATTTGCCAATGCAAACCAGCCTGCAGTTGCATTTATGAATGCCGAAAATACAAACACTGACTGGCTCAGTCAGATATATAAGGACAATGCTTCAGTACAAAGTCATACACTTTCTCTGCTGGGTGGTAACGATAAAACCACTTATTACTTTTCTTTAAATTATTTACAGCAACAGGGAATTGTTTTTACCAATTATGCAAAGCGGTATAATATGAGGGCAAGCTTTGAGCATAAAGTAAACAAGTTTGTAAAAATTGGAAACAATATTACTATAAGCCGCACTGAAGATAATGACCAGAATAATGGTGGCAATTCATTAAGCGGGGCCATGGCTGCTTCGCTAAGGGCTTTGCCAAATGTAAGAGTGTATAACCCTGATCATCCAACCGGGTATAACATAACAGCAGCTAACGAAGCCTTGGGTGTTGATTCAAACAAAAGGGCCATTGAAAATAATTTTGTAAATCCTAAGTATGTATTGGATAAAAATAAGTTCAATAGTGACAAATACCGGATTATCAGTAATGCATTTTTAGAGATTACTCCCGTTAATGGATTAGCCATACGTTCACAGGTATCTGTAGATTATCAAAATGGAACAGACTTTACCCGGTTAGACCCCATTCATGGAGATGGGAGAGGTGCGGGAGGTATTGGCGGGGCAGTAGCAAATCAAAATCTGCAACGTTCACGGTATGTATGGCAAAACTTTTTTAATTACAATAGAACATTTGCATCAAAGCATAATGTTGGCCTTACTGCCGGCATTGAAATGCAAAGTGATATAAACAGGACTTATAATGCAAATGGAGCAGGAATATCTGATATTTTCTTTGCCTCAGACAATATTATCACCAACACGTCTGTAATACAAGTGTCGGGTGGTGACTTTTCCAAAGCGGGCTTTCAATCTTACTTTGGCAGGGTAACCTACGACTTTGAAAATAAATATTTTTTTCAGTTTACATTACGCAGGGATGGGCTTTCAAGTTTAGCACCTGAAAGCAGGTATGGAAATTTTCCGGGAGGTTCTTTTGGCTGGAGAATATCAGAAGAGAAATTCTGGAAAGACGGTCTCCTTGCCAAAATTATTAATGAATTTAAATTAAGGGGCTCTGTTGCAATTGTGGGCAACCCACTAACCGGCTTCCCTTATTTAAGCACTTATGCTCCTGCTCAATATGGTGGCATATCAGGTAATGCTATAAACTTAGTAGGTAATCCGTCTCTGCAATGGGAAACAAATAAGAAAATTAATATTGGTACCGATTTTAGTTTCCTCAATAACAGATTTAATTTAACTGTTGACTACTTTATCAATAAAAACGATGACCTTGTTTTGCAGGCACAAACACCACCATCTGCTGGTATCCCCGGTAATTTTATTTTTAAAAATATCGGTACTATGGAAAATAAAGGGTGGGAATTTAATTTAGACGGCAATATATTGGATGGTAAAGATTTTTCATGGAATGCCAGTTTCAATATTACTGCATCACAAAATAAAGTAACCTCCCTCACTAACGGTGTTACAGAACAAATAGTACCAGGCCCGAATAATGGAACCTTTAATATACTCAGGATAGGGCAGGCAATTAATGGGTTTTATGGTTTTGAATATGCAGGAGTTAACAGCGGAAATGGTAACGCAATGTGGAAGAAAGCAGACGGAACTTTAGTTCAGTATAATGCTGTTTCAACATCTGCAGCTGGTTATTATCTCGTTGTTAAACCCGGTGATGCGGCTTTAGGTACAGCTTCTTCATTAGCCACCAGCGACAGGCAGATATTGGGCAGCCCTGTGCCAACTTGGTTTGGCGGCTTTACGAATAACATTAATTACAAAGGCTTTGGGTTAGAAGTATTTCTTCGTTTCTCTGGCGGCAATAAGGTTTATAATCTTACAAGGCAGGAAGTGTTTAACAGTATGGGTTTTGTAAATAATGGAAAAGAAATACTGAACCGGTGGACTCCCGCTAACACAAATACCGATGTTCCTAAAATTTACTATGGACGGGATAATCAAATCAACCTAAGTGGCACATTAAACTCAAGGTTTTTAGAAAGCGGTAATTTTCTTCGCCTGCAAAACTTAATGATCTATTACAATTTTGATAAAAAAAAGATAGAAAATACTACCAATGGTTATATAAAATCAATACGGTGTTATGCACAAGGTCAAAACCTGGCCATTTGGACAAAGTATAGTGGCATAGACCCGGAGAATGCTTCTGAACTGGGTATTGATAATAGCTCAGTTCCGCAATTAAGAACATTTACAATGGGATTGAACATTGGTTTTTAATCTTAAAAAAAATGGAAATGAAACAAATAATATCAAATATAAAAAAATCAGTAACGGCTGTTGTACTTATAAGTATAACGACTATGTCGTGCAAAAAAATTTTAAATAATGCCCCTTATTCATCATTTACTGATGCAACAGCGTTTACTTCTCCAGCAAGAATTGAGGCTGCTATGAATGGAGTGTATGATGCAGCTCAAAGTGGGTTTTATGTTGGCGGAGCTGTTCGTGGCTATCCTTTTGGCGCAGCAAACGTTGAGCAAGGAGATATGAGAGGAGAAGATATGCTTAACCAGGCATTGTTTTATCAGATTACATATGAAGCTGGTTACAGTCCCTCAACAGCTAATCAGGAGTTCATGTTCAGTACATTATATGCTTTAATTAACCGGGCTAATTTAACCATTGAAGGTGTAAATGTTGCAGTATCAGCAAATATAATTGCTGCTGCAAAAGGGAAGCAGTACATCGCAGAGTCGAGGTTTTTAAGGGCAATGGCTTATCATGAATTATTGCTGCATTATGCCCGTCCCTTTTCAGATGGCAATGGTTCAAAGCCGGGAGTTGTTTACCGGGATTTTGGTGTTGACAGTGATGCTGAATTAGAGGCAGCAAAAGCATTAACAAGAAGTACTGTTGCAGAAAACTACACAAAAATTTTAGAAGATTTAGATTATGCAGAAACCAACTTGCCCGTTACAGTTCAGGACTTAAGCGGCACAAACATGAAAACATTCAGAACAAATAAAGCAGCAGCCATTGCTTTAAAAATGAGGATAAAATTGCATAAGGGAGATTGGGCAGGTGTAATTGCCGAAGGAAATAAATTAGTACCATCAGGCAGTGGTCCGTATGTAAGTCCAATAGGTGGTTGGAAACTTACAACCAATCCCGGCGATGCTTTTATTTCTCCCTGGACATCTGACGAAAGTATTTTTTCCATAAAAAATGCGCCCACAGATAATGCCGGGCAAAATGGTTCTTTAGGTAATATGTATGGCAGTCCTGCAAACGGGGCAAGGGGGTTAGTTAGAGTAAGCCCTGTTGCTTATAATTTTCCTGCCTGGAGATGTGATGATAAACGCCGGGCTTTATTGGTAACATATACTGCAGCAGGAAGTACTAATTATCTTACCACTAAATATAAAGAATCAGGAGTTGGCGCTGCTGATGCAGCACCGCACATACGTTATGCAGAAGTATTATTACTGTTAGCAGAAGCTGAGGCAAGAAATGAAGCAACAGTTAATGCCAGGGCATTAGATTTATTAAATGCTGTAAGAAACCGCTCATTAACTACTCCGGCAACTCAGCAATATCTTATAACAGATTTTGCAACTAAGAATGACTTAATAAAAGCAATTTTAGCAGAAAGAAGGATTGAGTTTTTAGCTGAAGGGAAAAGATGGGGAGATATTCACAGGCTGGCCCCTGATGCAACTTTTGGTACAGGCGGCATTCCTGCAAAAATTGCTACCGGTGGTGCAACCACTGCAATGTATTCCTGCGGCACTGGCAATACCGCATATTCAACAGCAATTGGTGCTATTCCATATACTGATTTTCGGTTTATATGGCCGATACCATTATCAGAAATACAACAGAACCCAAATTATGCGCAGAATCCCGGGTATTAAAAGTGGTAAAGGGGTTTAAATAAATGAGTTTGATTTGTGGCGAAGAAAAACTACGCAGAATGCACGGTGAAAAAATGACAACGGCAGTTTTCTCATACTCTCAGAAGGAAAGTAACCGTGTTATTCTGCATTTTTTGTTCTGAACTCTTTGAATTTAAAAATATAAAGTATGAACAATTTAGTTTCAAATAAACCGGATACAAAACAAAGGCCTGTTCCATATCTTAAAATAATCATCTCCTCATGGCTTGTAATTGGGACATTAGATATTTTATTAGCTATTCTGCAATCAGTGATATATGGAGGCAGCCCGGTAAGGATGCTTCAATTTATAGCCAGTGGCGTTTTTGGAAAGCAGGCATTTTCCGGTGGAGTACTATTTGCTTTGTATGGATTGCTGTTGCACTATTGTATTGCTTTTGTCTGGGCTGCCCTTTTTTTTAAATTCTACCATGAATTAAAATTAGTAACCAAAAACAGATTATTTACCGGTGTTATCTATGGCATTTTGGTATGGGTAATAATGAACATTATAGTAATGCCTTTATCTAATACCCCACCTGTTAAATTCCACCTGATAAAAACTATTATCAGTGTGCTTGTAATTGTTGCAGCTATTGGTTTGCCACTATCATTTATTGCTAATAAATTCTTTTCAAAAGGTGAGGCAGCTTCGAAAGTTAATAATGTGTAAATGGATAGTTAACATATAATAAAACACCTCAACAAACTTCTGCTGCAGGCGGAAGTTTTCAATTTCAATATAACTACACTTTTAAGAATAAAATTTATGCAGGACTAAGCCCGGCTTTTAAAACTGATAGCAATGGAGATGCAATTCCGCAAATTACATTAACAATTGGGCGAAGATTTTGAAATTGAAAAAATGGAACATCGTTATTAATATTCAAAAAATCTCAAAATGAAAAAAGTGGTAATTGTAGTTCTGATAAGCATTGTTTGTTTCTCATTTATAACATTTGAAACTAAGATAGTTGCCGATAACGACATTCCATATCCCGAAGGTTATCGCATGTGGACGCATATTAAAACCGAATTGATTGGCCCGGGGAATCCAAATTTTGAATCCAATGGCGGATATCATCATATATATGCTAATGCTGTAGCTATGCAGGGTTATACTTCCGGCTATTTCCCGGATGGCTCTGTACTGATTTTTGATGTACTGAATACCAGGGAACATGGTGGAAATACACAAGAAGCAAGCAGAAAGCGTTTAAACGTGATGGTGAAAGACAGTTTGAAATATTCAAGTACAGGAGGTTGGGGCTATGGAGAATTTACCGGTGACAGCCATACACAAATCCTTACACCAACATTAAAGACCAAATGCTTTAATTGCCATTCAAAAAGGGAAAATTACGTTTTTAGCAGATTCAGAAAGTGAATTTGATAATGTAGTATAAAACTGGCTTTAACATGTTGCTCAGACAAGGGTTTAGATAAAATAAAAATGGACAAACCGAATCAATTTTCGATTTGTCCATTTCAGTGCCCGGGACTGGATTCGAACCAGCACGTCCTTTCGAACACCACCACCTCAAAGTGGCTTGTCTACCAATTTCAACACCCGGGCTTTAAGGGCAGCAAATGTAAAATGAAAAGTGCAAAGTGAAAAATTAAAAACAACTCCTGTATTGCTTGTAGCTCGCAGCTAACAGCTTGCAGCTTATTTCTTCAGCACAATCCTGAATGTAGTGCCTTTTCCCGGCTCGGAGTGTTTTACGTACAGTTGTCCTTTATGATATTGTTCAATAATACGTTTACTTAGCGATAAACCTAAACCCCAGCCACGTTTCTTGGTGGTAAAGCCCGGCTTAAAAACACGGTTGATGTTTTGCGATACAATGCCTTTGCCCGTATCTGTTACATCAATGATGATCGTTCGCTCT
>JAKFCI010000315.1:0-3522 GCA_036676725.1 Chitinophagaceae bacterium | reverse complement strand
CGGGTATGTTGTGTGGTTACGTTTTTTAAACCAATGGCAGATGCCACTTCATTCACCACTTTTAATTTCTTGTTGATGCTGTCGGTTAAATGAAATTGCACTTCGGGAAAAAAGATGGCCAACGGAATACCGGGGAAACCACCACCTGTACCAAGATCGCATATCTGTGTGCCGGGTTGAAAGTTGAACACTGCTGCAATGGCTAATGAATGCAGCACATGTTTTTCATATAAACTGTCAATGTCTTTTCGGGAGATCACATTGATCTTTTCATTCCACTCTTTATACACAGCTTCGAGTTGTTGAAATTGCTGCAACTGTGCAGGCGTGAAATCAGAAAAATATTTAAGTACTACTTCCAATTGGCTCTTGGTTTTTTGAATAATGTATTTGCAAATAAAAGATAATAAAACCATTGCCAGATATCGAGCAACGGATAAAGCCAGAAAAGATCTTTTTCCTTGAGCCTGCTCATGCTCTTGTAATAAATAATTCCCTGCAGGATCAACCTGAAGCCAAACACCGCCAATGCCATCCACCAGTTAAAGAAAATAATGGAAGCTGCAAGCAAAGGATAGAATAAGAAATGTGAAAAGGCAAACAGACCTAATGAAAACTTATGAATGCCTTTGTAATGATTGCTGGTAGTATAATGTCTTGCTTTCTGGCTTCGCCATGTACTCCATCTTGTTTTTGGTTCAGATAAAGTGAACGCTTCTTCATCAATTACAACAGCCGTATTCTTTTTTGTTGCTACCTGGTTAATAAAAAGATCATCATCACCGCCGGGTAACTGGTTGTGAGAAGAGAAACCTTTGTTACGGAAGAATAATTCTTTTTTGTAAGCAAGATTACGACCCACACCCATGTAAGGCATACCGGCTAATGCGTAAGAAAAATATTGCAGCGCCGATAAAAATGTTTCGAAACGGATGAGCTTATTCAGCAAGCCCGGTTTTTTATAATAAGCACCATAGCCCAATGCAATTTCTTTCCCATTACTAAACGCTCCCTGCATTAACTCGATCCATTTACCACTGGCAGGTTTGCAATCAGCATCGGTGAGCAATAACAATTCATACTTTGCTTCTTTAATACCGATAGACAAAGGGAATTTTTTCCCGTTGATCAATCTTGCTTCCTGCTTCAATTCAATGGGGCGCAGGTTGCGGAACGGTTTCGACAGGTATTCCAGCACATACTTACTATCGTCAAACGAATTATCGTTCACTGCTATCACCTCAAAGGTTGATTTATAATCCTGCTGCAATACTTCGGGTAAATTGTCGGCAAGGTTTTGCGCTTCATCCCTTGCGCAAACCACCACCGAAACGGCATGCTGCATAGAGCTTTCCATTTTCGGCTTTTTGTAAAATGCCAAACGGGAAAAAAAGTACAGGTAGTAAAATACCTGGATGGCTGCTGTTGCACAGAAAGCAGCAAATAAGATTTCGGGCCAATGCACATTCATAAGCAGCTGCGAAAATATTGCATTGAAAGCAAACGTGCTATGAATATTACTAACGCCGGGTGAATTAAGAGGAGTTGGGAATTTGGGATTTGTTTTTTGGATATTGGATATTGGTTTTTGGGGCTTTGGATTTTGGGCTTTGTTTTTTGGCTATTCTCTTTTGGTTTTTGGAATTTGTTTTTTGGATTTTTTGTCTTTGCTGTAAAAGTAAAGCCGCAGAGAACTGCGGCCTTTTTTTATCCAATCAATTGCAATGACAAAAACTGTATCAAAATTTAAATAACCATGCGGCTCAGAACCGGGCTGTACAGCAGCTGACCATAAGGACCAACAGCACCCACACGGCAGTAATACAGCGTGCCCGGCACCAGGTTGCTGAACTTCAGCTTGCTTGTACTGGCCGATGTGGCAACCCAGGTATTGGGTGCCAGTGTACTGTCGGTTGTGTACTCATACAGGTAGCTGGCAGCACCTTTAACCCTTGTTACACTCAGCAGCAATTGTCCGCTGTTTTCACCGTTTTCAACCTGCAGGTTTTGCGGCACGGTAATAACAGTGGGCACACGTTCTTTGCTTACATCAAAGCCGGTTGTAAGCAGCAACTCCGGCTGCCCGTTGCCCAGGAAGTTTACACACATACAAAGCTGCGCCAGCAACTCTGTAAGCTCGGCACGGCGCATGTTCTTAAGGGCAATAGCGGCACGGTTGCCTGTGCCCGCCTCCACCAGCGAAGCACTGTAAGCAGTTGATGCTGCTTCAATGGTTGCAAGAGCTGGTACCGGGTTGGGAAAACTGGCATTGCCTGTAAGACTGTTGATAATAACGTGGCATTTGTTTTCGAGAGCACCATCGGTGAACGTCCCGAAATTGGAAAGACATTTCATAAAAAATGGTTTTTCATTAATGATTAGCGAAAAGGTGTTTTTCGCTGTTGACAAAACAAACCAACAAAACAGATTAAAAATATGCAAGAGTTGTTTTTGGGGATGAGGGGCAACAAAAGCAGAGTTTGTCAATGAAAATGCATGTTTTAAGCCTGCGAAAAAAATAAAAAATTGCGAAAAACTAACCGGGTTGCAGCATGGGGATTTTACGGAAAACCGCCCCCGGTTCCTGCTCTTTGTAACGGGGAGGCATATCTTTTTTTATCGGAAGAAGGCTTTCTTTTGCTGAAAGATGGCCGTTGTTGGTTGAACAATGCCCGTTTATTTGTGACCGATGCCCATTTATTTTTGAGGGATGCCAATTTATTTGTGACCGATGCCCATTTATTTTTGAGGGATGCCAATTTATTTGTGAACAATGCCCATTTATTTTTGATGGATGCTTGTCTTTTTGTGAAAGATGCTCATCTTTTGTTGATGGATGCTCATCTTTTGTTGGAAGATGATTGTCTTTTGCCTGCCGAAAGCATTAAACAAGGTTGTTGATGAACAATAAAATGTTTGCCGGTTGGTTGGCAGAAAGGTGAAACAAAGCAGCAGTTATAGCTGTGTGCAAACGCTTATGAAACGTTTATACACGGTTATTTGCTTTAGCGGATTGTACTAACAACAATACAAAAAGTTGAACACTAAATTATTGATTTTCAAATACTAAATTTTTAAACTACAGCATCTAATATCATATATATTTGTGTTAGCCGCAATGCAAAAACATCTCAATGACTAAGCAGATAATATTAAGACTTGCCCATCTTGAATCTTCTGAAGAAGCTTTTAAAGATTTAAGTAAACAAATGATGGAACCGGGACAAGATTTATTCCCTCTAGACATGTTAGCAATTGGAGTTATAAATAGGTCTCTTTCCTTATTGACAGGTTTTGCAACTCTCATTCGAGCCAATAATTACATCGCCGCCGCACATTTGACAAGACCACACTTAGACAATTTCCTACGTTTTTATGCAGCATGGCTTGTTGACAAACCACATGACTTTGCAATGGATGTTATGAAGGGAGTTAGAATTGACAAGCTGAAAGACAAAGACGGGAAGTTTATTTTTGCATTCAAGAATGATCATGGCGAGGAGGTGCCGGCATGGTGAAGCT
>JAKFCI010000314.1:0-1910 GCA_036676725.1 Chitinophagaceae bacterium | reverse complement strand
GTGGATTAAAATATAAAAACTTAGTATCCCAGCAAGCAATTGCTGCATCCATCATAGCCATATTTAATAAGGCCATATTGCGGGCCCAACGTACTTCGCTCCAGTTTTCTTTTACAAAAAATTCGGCAGCTATTGCGTTCCAGTGACCTGGCGGCGTATAGGTATTTACACCATCAGCCCAAAAATTTACAATACGCATACGTTCGCGATCATAATTTTTGCTGTAATACAAAACTTCCTCAACTTCCTTTTTAAATTGTTCGGAATTAGTGGAAGGTGGCGCAGGCGGCCGTATTGAAATAAGTGTTGCTGAATCAAATAAAAATGTTTTTACTTTTCCAAAAAGCGGCAACATTGGAGGACGTTTGGGCAACTCCTGGCTGATCCAGGGAATTTCGCCCTTTAAAATTGTTTGCGCTTCCAAATCAGCCCATAAAGCAGCATTGCCAATTGCCGCACCAGCACGGTCTGTTCGTGCTCTTGCCGTGTATTTTTGTGCCACCGACTTGCCTAATAATTCTCCTGCTTCAATTTCGCTGCGCACATTTGCACCTGCCATAATCCGGTATAACTTATGTTCATCAGCTTTTTGCTGAATAAAAGCTATGTCTGCCGGAAATAGAAGTTTTAATAATTCAACAGATGCACCTGCAATCACTCCATCTTCTGATGGATATGAAGGCAATTCAGATTTTGGAACCAATACCTCGATGGATGTATTTACGGTATAGGGAGCCTGCCGATTATATATCTTTTTGTAATGATAGGCAGCTACTAATGCATCATATTGTGCAGCCGCAACATAAGCGTATGCCCTGGCAGCATATGGCGGATTTGAGAACGGGAAAATAGGGTAAGCGAAAGGGTTAGCTGCACTTGGTGCTGGATAGGTCCCATCATCATTTTGGTAAGGAGGCAGGTTACGTTTTGCAACCAGTTCTCTCAATATCTCGTTCCAACGTAACACTGCACCTGCACTCCAATACTTAATAACTTCTTTTTGTTTTGATGAAAGATTTTGTTGCCACCCTTTTATTTCGTTGATTTCTGTTATGTATTGAGGTGAGGTAGTGGCTACTGGCGATGCCAAAGAAAATTCATCCGGAGCAGAAAGTAATATTGGCTTCCAGGCACCTGCATTTAAATCTATTTTTTGGGGAGCCAATGGTTGAAAAGCCAGATTTGTTTCATCCAATGATTTGTTGCATGAACCAATTAACACAATTATTATAGCTGATAATATTATTTTTTTCATTGAATTAGTTTTTATCTGCGCTATTGTTATTTTTTGCACCCTCTTTTAATGCAACCGCATAAAATACACCTGCATTAAAACTAGTAGCCTGTCCTACGTTTCTACCAGCAATGGTATAGTCTGCACCACCTATAAAAGAAAGTCCCTGTAAAAATTTTGTGTCATATTTTAAATGCGCACCAACGGTAGTCATGTTCATTTTATTACTCGGGAAAGGCATGTTATTCTTTGTAATATCAAAGCCGCCAAGTGTTGTCCAGTTATTGATCACTGCTTCTGCAATCCAACGTCCGTTGCGTAAACCTGCACGTAGGTTATATTGTGCTGCATCGGGCATTTTTACTTCGTTTGTATAATGCATCTCAGTGGTGTAATAGGCTTCTCTATCAATTTCTATATTGCTCCTATTAATATAAGTTGCCGAGGCAGTGGCAAACCAATTGCCTACCTGGTAATCAACCATGCCTCTCAATGATAAATTTTTACTGCCCAAACCAATTGACAATGGCAAGAAATCGGAACTATAATTTGAGGCCGGTAAAGAAAACCCGCCAATGGTAAACAAAGAAAAAATACCATTACCTAACTCTTTTTGTATTGGCTGCCATTTAATCCAAAGTGACAGATCCTGGAAACCTTTCATTGGGTGAAGTTG
>JAKFCI010000313.1:0-6947 GCA_036676725.1 Chitinophagaceae bacterium | reverse complement strand
AGAGAAACCATAATGGGTGCTTTATATGGAATTAAAATTGGCGACGACTGGGATGACCCTCTTTATACTTTACATGGTGGCGCCTTTCTTAGGTTAAATGATGCATTTATCCCGGTTTTGAAATTAGACTACAAACCTTTTTCCATGTCGTTTAGTTATGATGTAAATATGTCGAAATTAAAATCTTCAACTTATGGACGCGGTGGATTTGAATTAGGCATTTCTTATATTGGTTTTACAAACCGCAATAATTCTGTTATTGATGCGACTTTATGCCCACGATTTTAATAAAATATATTCTTACAAAAAAAGAGCACCCAACAGGATGCTCTTTTTTTATTGATTGAGTTTTTATTAATAAGGCTTTTCTTCTTTAGAAATTTGCTCAGCCTGGTGCACACCTTCTTCTGTTTTTGTTGCACCCGCCGGGGCGCCCACTTCTCCAATGTTCTTTTTCGCATTTTGTAAACCTTCTGCAACACAAAGACCATAATCAGCGTCGGCTTTTGTAAAGTTCTCAATCATTTTATCCTGTATCACTTTATCAGCATTTGCCAGGGTGTTTACAAGATTATTAATGAGGTCTTCTCTTTCCCAATCTTCAAAATTGCGGTACGTTTCTCCTGCTTGTTTAAAATCATTGGTCCTGTCTATTTTTTGACGAACCAACCTTGTATTATAAGCAGGCTCATGTTCTTTACCAGATCGTGTTGCTTCTTTTAAACCACCAAGGCTGGAAGGCTCATAATTTATATGCGGATTAACGCCCGGCACCAGGTCCTGGTGGTAAGCCATCTGGCCATCTCTTTGGTTGGTAGCTACTTTATTTTTTGGCGCATTTATAGGCAATTGCAAATAGTTAGATCCAACACGGTAACGTTGGGTATCGGAATAAGAAAACGTTCTACCCTGCAACATTTTATCGTCAGAGAAATCCAAACCATCTACCAATACACCTGTACCAAAAGCAGATTGCTCAACTTCTGCAAAATAATTCTCCGGATTGCGATTCAAGGTCATTTTTCCAACTGGCAACCATGGAAACTGGTCTTTCGGCCAGATCTTGGTGTCATCTAAAGGATCAAAATCAAGTTCCGGATGTTCGCCATCTTCCATGATCTGGACATTCAATTCCCACTGCGGAAAATCTCCTCTTTCAATTGCTTCATAAAGATCTTGTGTTGCGTGATTAAAATTCTTTCCCTGGATTTCTGAAGCTTGTGCTTGCGTCAAATTCTTAATGCCTTGCAATGGCTCCCAATGGTATTTTACTAAAACTCCAATACCATCATTATTTACCCACTTATAAGTATTAACACCCGAACCCTGCATCTGGCGGTAGTTTGCAGGGATACCCCAGGGCGAAAATAAAAATGTTGCCATGTGAGTCGACTCCGGTGTATTCGAAATGAAATCAAAAATGCGTTCGCCACTTTGTATGTTCGTAACCGGATCGGGTTTTTGAGAATGTATGAGATCAGGGAATTTCATTGCATCTCTTATAAAAAATATTTTAAGGTTGTTACCTACCAAATCCCAGTTACCATCTTCGGTATAAAACTTAACAGCAAAACCACGTGGGTCCCTTAATGTCTCTGGTGAGTGACCACCATGACCCACAGTTGAAAAGCGAACAAAAACCGGCGTTTGTTTTCCTTTTTGCTGGAATAATTTAGCCCTTGTATATTTTGCTACCGGTTCATTACCCACTGTACCGTACGCTTCAAAAATACCATGCGCACCTGCGCCTCTTGCATGCACAACTCTTTCGGGTACACGTTCACGGTCAAAGTGAGATATCTTTTCAAGAAACTGGTAATTTTCTAAAGTTGCTGGCCCGCGGTTACCAACTGTTCTCAAGTTTTGGTTATCGCTAATAGGATGTCCTTGTCTTGTTGTAAGAATATTTGTTTTGTTCTCTTTCCCATTTGAGCCGTTGCTCTTATTTTCTGTATTCATTTTAAATGGTTGATTTTTAAGAAATATGTTGGATGGAGTTACCGGGGCACAAAATTACTGATAACAACACCCACAAAACTATTTAGTTCACTACTTAAATGTTCCCGTTAAAAAAATATTTTTATTTGCGGAACTTTTTAAAATATTAATTGTTGAAACTTAAAATTTTATGTTGCAAAAAGGAAATAGAGCGCCAGATTTTACATTATATAATAGCGACAAAAAACAAGTAACACTTTCCGAGCTAAGAGGTGATCATGTTTTATTATTATTCTTCCCCCTGGCATTTACATCGGTTTGTTCCGCAGAATTATGTTCTGTCAGGGATAATATGGCTATCTACAATAATTTAAACATTAAGGTTTACGGCATTTCTGTTGATTCGCCTTATACACTGGGGAAGTACAAAGAAGAACTTGGGCTAGATTTCCCCTTATTGAGTGATTTCAACAAAACAGTTTCAAGAGATTATGGCTCATTGTATGAAAAATTCAGCATGGAAATGTTAGGAGTTTCTAAAAGATCGGCTTTTTTGATTGATTCGGAAGGGGTGATTCAATATGCGGAAGTGCTGGAAAACCCTACTGAACAGCCCAATTTTAAAGCTATCCAGGAAGAGCTTAGTATTTTTACTAAGTAATTCTTGGCTATTTTTTCGATTTTTTCGGCAAACGCTTTGCTTATATGTATAAATAATTCTATTTTGCATATAATAATTTTAAATACGTTTCGTTGAATAGACTTTTACTAATATTATTTATTGTCCTATCCTCATTCAGCTTTTCACAAGCACAAACCCGTTCTACCCAGGGTACAGTGAGAAACGTAGATCCTATTGTTCGTTTTTTTCCAAATCCTGCAACTACACTTGTAACATTCGATTTTCAAAAAGCTTACGAACGAGGTTATTCAATACAGGTTTATAGTTTTTTAGGTAAAAAAGTTTTCGAATCAAAGAACATGAGCCAGCGTACAATTATTAATCTTACAGATTATAATCGTGGTGTTTATGTTTACCAACTTCGCGACCGCTCCGGTCGTATGGTTGAATCTGGTAAGTTCCAGGTGTCGCGATAAGCCGCATTTTTTCCCTTTTTTTTTATTGAGTCCTGTAGGTTAATTGCATTTTCATGCTCCTCCATTTTCTTTATCCTAATTTTAATTTTTAATTCATATCTCATTCGTGTAAATGACAGAATATTTTAAAATAGGAAAACTGGTTGCTGTTTTTGGATTAAAAGGAGAATTGATCCTTCAACATCATCTTGGAAAAAAGACAAGTTTAAAAGGCTTGCAGGCCTTGTTTGTTGAAGAAAGAAAAGAAAGTTTTATTCCCTACTTTATAGAAACAGCACGCATTAAAAGCGACGAAGAATTATACCTGAAACTGCAGGACATAAACACAAGAGAGCAGGCAATAAAAGTTACCCAAAAAGAGGTTTGGATTCCTGAACCTGATTTTAAAAAGTTTTCTGCAAAAGCTTCTCCCATTAATTTATTGGGATACGATGTGGTTGAAGATGAAAAAGTATTAGGTAAAATTTTAGAAGTAATAGAGCAGCCACATCAAATACTTTGCAGGATTGAAATTGAAGGCAAAGAAGTGCTGATTCCATTACATGAAGGCACTATTAACAAAATAGATAACAAGAAACAACAGGTTATTGTGCAACTGCCTGAAGGATTACTGGAAATCTATCTGTCTTAATTCCTGTTGTCCTTAAGGTATTTCTTGCTTGTATCATGTGGCGCTGTTCATGCGCTATGATAAAACGAAAAGTATCACCAAGTCTTAATTTGATCAACTTGGTTAACGTTATTGGAACATGAATAGAAGTAAGGTCTTTATTGCGTGCATTATCTAATAATTGCAATAGCCTTTGCTGGTGTTCTTCAAATTCATTTAATACAGTTTCTACATTTAAACTATTCGGGAAAGAATATTTTTTCATCCCTTTCATTTTGTTTTTTATTTCATAAACATTGGTAGGCTTCATCGATTTTGTAAACTTCTCGCCCCAATAGCCCGAATTAAACCAGGCCGAATGACCATGTTTACTTTCGCTGATTGCTTTATCAATAGCCGGAAGGTAATAGCGATTATATGCATTAAGGTGTTCCAATGTCTGTACTACACTCCACCTGCTTTCCTCTATCCTGTATACCAGTTTACTTTTATCCGTTTCTTTAAAAAAGCGAACGCATTCTATTAACCTGTTCACATCATCTTGTAACTCATTCAACAATTCATCTGATTTAAACTTAGCCATAACATTAATTTTTACAAAGCTATGGGGAATACATTTCAAAAAAAGTACCAACCCTTAACCACGGCACAAGTTAGTTGGTTATAACATTGGTAAATCAAGTAAAACTAAATAGTAAAGCATTCCATCCTATTAACTTTTATGTACGTTTGGTGTGTGGTTCTGCAACGTCATATTGCTCATTTTGACCTTGATGCCTTTTTTGTTTCAGTTGAAGTTTTAAAAGATCCAACGTTAAGAGGCAAACCAATTATTGTTGGTGGCGATGGCAAACGAGGCATTGTAGCAGCCTGTAGTTATGAAGCCAGGAAGTTTGGAATTCAAAGTGCCATGCCCGCCATGACAGCAAAGCGACTTTGCCCGCATGCTATTTTTTTAAAAGGCAGTTACCACGAATACAGTAAATATTCCCGCATTGTTACGCAAATTATTGCTGAATCTGTTCCCAAATATGAAAAGGCTTCTATTGATGAATTTTATTGCGACCTCACGGGTATGGATAAATTTTTTGGTGTGAGTCAATACACCAGGGAGTTAAGGGAAAAGATCATTAAAGAAACAGGGCTTCCAATTTCTTATGGTTTATCAACAAGTAAACTGGTAAGTAAAATGGCTACCAACGAAGCGAAACCAAATGGTTACCTGGAAATTCCTGCAGGAAAAGAAACTGCTTTTTTGTGGCCACTTACTGTTGATAAAATTCCAATGGTAGGAAAACAAACGCAGCAACAGTTATACAGTATTGGCATAAATACAATTGAACAACTTGCAAAAACGCCACCCGACCAGCTCGAACATGTTTTTGGAAAATGGGGGAACCGTCTTTGGCAAAAAGCAAACGGTATTGATGAAAATGAAATTGAACCTTACAGCGAACAAAAATCCTTGTCGCACGAAAACACTTTTAATGAAGACAATAATGATTTAAGTTTTTTACATAAGGAACTGGTTAAGCTAACAGAGGAAACTGCTTATGATCTTAGGGAAGAAGGAAAACTTACCGGATGCGTGGCGATAAAATTACGTTATGCCGATTTTACTACCGTATCGAAACAAGAAGTTATTGATTACACAGCACTGGATGATGTGCTGATGGCTAAAGTAAAAGACCTGTTTGGAAAGCTGCATAAGAAAGGAGAAAAAGTCAGGTTGCTTGGTGTTCGTTTTAGTCATTTAATTCCAATGAACGTGCAAATGAATTTATTTGATAACGCTACCGAAAAACTTGAATTATTTAAAACAGTAGATGAAATAAAAAATAAGTTTGGTTCGGGCTTAGTACAAAAAGCTACATCGTTAAATAGAAAAGACAGGAAAATATAAAACAAAATCAACACACCCAATGCTGCTAAGGATTGGAAAAATGTTTTTATGAACAACATACCGGTGCATTTAAAAGCATCTAAAGCAATGGTTATTGCAGCATTTGCAGCCATTTATATTATTTGGGGATCAACTTATTTAGGTATTTTATATGCCATTAAAAGCATTCCGCCATTTTTTATGGCAGGTACCCGTTTTTTAGTTGCAGGTATTTTATTATTAAGCTGGTGTGCAATAAAAGGCGAAAAAATGCCCAACGTCAATTCAATTTTGAAAATATCTTTTTCAGGTTTGCTTATGTTGTTTATTGGCAATGGTGCGGTAACCTGGGTAGAACAATATTTACCCAGCGGACTGGCTGCAATTATTGTAGCAACAGTACCTCTGTGGTTTGTGCTGATAGATAAACGTGAATGGAAATTTTATTTTGCAAACAAAGGAATTATTATTGGCTTGATTATAGGATTTGGTGGTGTGATTCTATTATTTGCCGGGGATGCAGCCACAAATATTTTTGATAGCCCCATTAAGATCATTAGTCTTTTTGTATTGATGGCCGGCACTATTGGGTGGACCATTGGCTCGTTGTATGCCAAGTACCAAAAAATGGAAGGATCTACTACTATGAAAGTGGGCTTGCAAATGCTGGCTGCAGGAATTGCCTTTGCTGTTACAGGTTTTGCTTCCGGGGAACAAAACAATTTTGCAATTAGCGAGGTCAGTAAAACTTCAATTATTGCATTATTGTATTTAATCGTTTTTGGCTCATTGATAGGTTACCTTGCCTACATGTGGCTGTTAAGCGTACGCCCCGCATCGTTAGTTGGTACATATGCATATGTAAACCCTGTTGTAGCTGTTTTCCTGGGATGGCTTTTTGTAAATGAAAAAATTAGTACGCAACAAATGATCGGGTTAGGCATTATAATCCTGGGGTTACTGATGGTAAATTTTTACAAAGAAAAAAGAAGCAATATAACAGAAGAAACAGCGCATGTGCACAATAGCCTTGAAAACGTACAAGTGAGTGACACAACAAAAGCTCAATAGTTGCAATCAGTTAAGTTCACAATATTTTTTACAGCATATAAGCAATTTGAAGGTTTGAAGAAATATTGATTTCTAATCCACGCTTATCTTTATTGCTCTTAACAACATAATTATGGAACAAGTTTGGAAAGAATACCTGGAAAAAAATAAAGACCGTTTTTTAGATGAAATGCTTGACCTGTTGCGCATTCCATCTGTTAGTGCAAAGAGCGAGCACAAAGAGGATATGAAAAAATGCGCAGAAGCAGTAAAACAAAGTTTAATAAATGCAGGTGCCGATAAAGCCGAAGTGATGCAAACTGCAGGACACCCGGTTGTGTATGGTGAAAAAATCATTGATGCTTCTTA
>JAKFCI010000312.1:0-3146 GCA_036676725.1 Chitinophagaceae bacterium | reverse complement strand
ATTCATGTACCGCCCATTCCGAATTGATCAACTTGGCCTTTTCACCCGCTGATTCAAACTCCGTTTTCTCCACCACATGCGCTAATTGAAACACTACAGATAGGGTTGTACCCATTGTTACATGAACAATTAAAAAGCCAACTAACCATGCACCCCATCCAACAAAAATAATGGGCACTACAGCATAAAAGAATATATAAAGCGCCTTGCTTACCCAAAAAATAATATGATCTGCCGTGGTCATCTTCATATCCGTGACCACTATTTTTTTGTTGAAATATTTTATAAAATCGGTCATTAGCAACCATAGTATGGTGCTTAATGCATAAAGAACAAACATATAAACATGCTGGAAACGATGGGCAGCTACCCACTTTTGGGTTGGTGCCATGCGTAAAGCAGGATTTTTAGCAATATCATCATCAATTCCATCAACATTGGTGTAGGTATGATGTACTACATTGTGTTTAACCTTCCAGATATAGGAATTACTTCCCAGGGCATTCATGGTGTAGCTCAACAAATCATTCACCCATTTCTTACTGGAAAAACTTCCATGGCAGGCATCATGCATCACGTTAAAAGCAATCGAAACCAAGGTAAAGCCTAATAAAAAACTGAGCAGGATACCTATGGCAGCTGAGTAGCTACCCCACAATAAAATACCATAAAATAGAAAGGCAAGGGGAAAAAGAATAGCAGCTTTCAAGTATAACTTCCAGTTACCCGTTTTTTTTAAACCATTGGTAACAAAATATTGATCGACGGATTTTTTTAGAGAAGGAAAAAAAACTCTTTCATTATTGTTGAAGGTAACTTTAGCCATAGACATCTGATCATTTAGATTTTGCCTGGAACAGGCTGAACAATGAATTTAAAGGTATCCAAAACGAAGGTAGTAAAATGGTAAATAAATGTTGTTTGCGAAACCTTTAGGATTCAAAAAAGTTCAATTAATTAGACCCCTTTTTTAATTTCTTCTATATTTTTTATCTCGTCTTAATGAATTCATATCCTCCTTTGGTATTTTTGAGCAAACCTTACCATGGACCTTTCAATAGAAAATGAACAGGAAGCAGCCGTAGCTATATTATTTTCCTGTGTGTTGCATAAAAATCCCAACCTTACCCAATCCCAGATCGAGCAATTGTCGCGAATGCTTGTACTGTCTGCTCGTTTTAAAAGTGTTGAACTGAACGAGTTAACTGTGAAAGCGCTTTCGCTTCAATCGGTTCATGGAAGCAAAGCCGTAATTGAACACAGCGCACCCCTGATTTCGGATGATTTTAAAGAAACACTTTTTGCCATGACCTGCGAGATCATTACCTCGGATGGCAAAGTAGATGAAGGAGAAAGCGAAATCCTGGCAATGGCAGCTTTATATCTTGGTTTATCAATGGATGTAATGAAGATGATGCTGACTACCTACTTGATACGCAACAGGTGGAATGTGCAGATAGTTGACCAATAAAAGATATTAAGCATCCTTTTCCATGGCTTTGCCAATAAAAAAGCCAAGTATGGCACCTAAAATGGTTGCTATACTAAGTATCAAATAATTATCGCCTGCCCCAAAATAAGCAAACAAAAAGGCAAATATGGCGCAAAGTATGGCCCACATTATTCTTCCTTTTACCCGTTGACTAGCGGGAATATCAGCTTGCTGTTTATAGGGATGGTTTCCGGCACGTTTACGACTTTGAGGCATAAAATTTTTTTAAAAGATACGATTTATCGTATCAACTTATTAATGTCCAATAAGGGGTATCTAAATAATTAATCTAATGTGATTGTATATATTCGTTCTTTAGCAATTAATTTAAAAGAGCGGATGCAGCATATTTCATATTTGCAGAGCTCTTTACATCGGGTTAAACTACCCACTGACTGTTTATGAATTTTCGGATCCCCATTTTATTTTTTTTCCTGTTTATAGCCATTCAACTGCAGGCTCAAACCAGCTGCACAGCTCCGGGACAAAATCCTTCAACTGCTTTCCCTGTTTGTGGTACCAGTGTTTTTACCCAGACAACAGTGCCTATTTGTGGTGGTAAACCCATGCCATTTGCAGGTTGTCAAAATGATGGTTTAACCGACGTAAATCCATTTTGGTACAAATTCACCTGCTATAAGTCAGGCACACTTGGGTTTTTAATTACACCCAAAGATTTGGGCGATGATTACGACTGGGAACTTTATGATATTACCGGAAGGGCCCCTAATGATGTTTATACTAATAGTAACCTTGTTGTATCAAACAACTGGAGCGGGGAAACGGGGCTAACTGGAGCTTCATCTGCCGGGTCTCAAACTTTTGTTTGCGGGGGAACCGGCAAGCCATTGTTCAGTAAAATGCCCGATCTGCAGGAAGGGCATGATTACCTGATACTCATAAGTCATTTTACCCAGTCGCAAAGCGGTTATACGCTTTCTTTTGGCGGCGGAACCGCCGTAATTACTGATGATAAACTTCCAGCTCTTGAAAAGGTTGATGCTACTTGTGGTGGCGATGTTTTGCGTCTGCAACTAAACAAAAAAATGAAATGTTCCAGCATTACCACCAGCGGCTCTGAATTTTATATAATGCCGGCTGTGGCAAATGTTACGGCCTCTACTGCTTTTGGTTGTAGTAATGGTTTCGACAGCGATTCACTTCTTTTACAATTATCTGGTTTTCTTCCGCCTGGCAATTATATGCTTCATATAAAAAAAGGCAGCGATGGAAATACTATTTTAGATTATTGCGACCGCCCCATTCCGGAAACCGATGCGCTTTCTTTTACCGTTACACCGCGTATTCCAACACCAATGGACAGCATTGCTCCTTTAAAATGTGCACCACAACAGGTAAGGTTGGTATTTGAAAAACCTTTGCTTTGTTCCAGCATTGCAGCCAATGGGTCAGATTTTTCTATTAATGGCACTTACCCTGTTTCCATTGCCAGCGCAGCAGGATCTTGCAATGGAACGCCCGGGGTTACCTCTGAAATTTTAATCAACTTCTCTGCTCCTTTGCAGGTAGCGGGTAATTTCAATATTGTTTTGAAAACAGGTACCGACGGAAACACCTTATTCAATGAATGTGGCGAACAAACGCCGGTTGGTTCTTCACTCGCATTTTCGGTTGCAGATACCGTCAATGCTGG
>JAKFCI010000311.1:0-2938 GCA_036676725.1 Chitinophagaceae bacterium | reverse complement strand
AGAAAGAAAGCAGGGGTAAGTTTGATCTGTCCGATTTATAAAAACGTGTGTGCATGGGGGTGAAATTTAGCGAAAACAATTTTTTTAAAGATTAGAAAAGGGAAGGAATACTTTTGATAATAAGAAGTAATGCTTTTAAACAAAACGAAACAATCCCAAATAACAAAATGGTATTACTTGAAAGCAATAAATATGAAAGCGTACAAAATGCGTTGCAACAAGTAACGTTCAATAATTTATTTGCACGTTCGGTTATAGAACATAAAATTACCGGGAAGGTGTTTGTTGATGATCCCAACAACCCGCAAACCTTTTATATTGTTCACCCTTACGGCATGACGCTTTTGCTTGGCGACAATAGTAATAAAGACTTTAATGAAGTTTTTAAAAAATACGCATTGAATGTAGATGCAAAACGCAAAGGTTTTGAATGGATGCAGGCTTTTCCAAATTCCTGGGACACCGTATTAGCGGAGTTGTTTAAAGAGCAACTCAGAAAATCTGAAGACAATAAGGACAACCAGGAAATTGGAATGATTGAATTGAATACGAGGGTAAATTTCAAGTTCAACAAAGAAAAATATTTGTCGCTTCCCAAACCAAAAGCGGGCAACGATATTCAAATAGTGGAGACTGACGCACATTTATTCTCTAAAATAAAAGGAGGAGTTGTGCCTTCTTTTTTTTGGAACAATGAAGAAGACTTTTTTCATTACGGTCATGCTTACAGTTTATTGTACAAAAACCAATTGGCGGCAACTGCGTTTTCTTCTTTTCGTTTCGATCATTTATTTGAATTGGGCATTGAAACCGAACCCGAATACAGGGGCAAAGGTTTTGCCGAAATGGTTTGTTCGGCATTGATCGATTTTTGCATCAACAACAATTACGAACCCATATGGGCTTGCCGCAAAGAGAATACCGCATCTTATAAACTAGCGCTCAAACTAGGCTTCGAAGTATCGGCAATCATACCCTATTACAGGTTAAGTAAGTAAACAATGCGGTGCTACTAATATTACTTTAGCAACATTCGTTGCAGGTCAACTTTAGTTTTTAAAATTTCGTTTTACATTTAAGGATTAGGCCGGGGCAACTGGATCAATCTTTTCGAGTACCCGGTAAAAACCAAACGTTGCGAAAAAACGCACAGGCTGCACTCATGACAAAAAAGACAATCATTCTTTTCGGTTTCATTCTATTGAAATTCATTTTTCAGTATACACTCATAAGCCCGGAATATGACCTGCAACGCGATGAATATTTACACCTTGACCAGGCAAACCATTTAGCATGGGGCTACCTTTCTGTACCACCTTTTACTTCATGGATATCTTACCTTATTCAACTCCTGGGTAATTCTGTTTTCTGGATTAAGTTTTTCCCGGCGTTGTTTGGTACCCTCACCATTTTTGTTGTATGGAAAGCAATTGAAACATTGAATGGCAATTTATTTGCGCTGGTGTTAGGCGCTACATGTGTTTTATTTTCTGCACTTCTCCGCTTGAATACATTGTACCAACCAAACTCGTTCGATGTTTTATGTTGGACGTCCTTTTATTTCTTTTTGATCCTGTTTGTAAAAACAAAAAATACAAAATGGCTTTTTATTGGCGCGGTGGTTTTTGCATTCGGGTTTCTAAATAAATACAACATCGTTTTTTTACTCATAGGGCTTTTTCCTGCGCTACTCTTATCCAACCAACGAAAGATTTTTTTGGAAAAAAGATTTTACACAGCCGGCATTTTGGCCTTATTACTTGTTACACCCAACCTACTCTGGCAATACAATAATGATTTTCCCATCATTCATCATTTAAAAGAATTAGCAGACACGCAATTGGTAAATGTAGACAGGCAGGAATTTTTAAAATCACAATTGCTATTCTTCATCGGATCAATCTTTGTCATTTTATCAGGCTTGTATGCACTGGTATTTTATAAGCCGTTTCGACCGTATCGCTTTTTCTTTTTGTCCCTGGTTTTTACGTTGCTGGCTTTTATGTATTTCAAAGCAAAAGATTATTACGCCATCGGCATCTATCCTATTTACATTGCGTTTGGTTCGGTTTACCTTGACCATATTTTTAAAGAAGGATGGAAAAGATATTTACAACCGGTTGCCATTGCCATTCCCTTGTTGTTGTTCATCCCGCTATATAAAATTGGCTTTCCAAATAAAAGCCCGGAATACATTGTGCAGCATGCACAACCTTATAAAGCGTTTGGTTTGCTTAGGTGGGAAGATGGTAAGGACCATTTGTTGCCGCAAGATTTTGCAGATATGCTTGGCTGGAAAGAGCTGGCGCAAAAAGTAGATCGTGTATGTGCGCAACTGCCCAACATGGACCAGACACTTATTTTGTGCGACAATTATGGACAGGCAGGTGCCATCAATTATTATACAACGAATCAAAAAGTTGTTGCTTCTTCTTTCCATGCAGATTACATCAACTGGTTTAGGTTCGACCAAAAAATTGTTGATGTTGTTTTGGTAAAAGAAGGCGATGAAGAAGACAAGGAAAGAAAAGTAGAAAAGCCTTTATTCGACTCTGTTTATTTAGCAGACAAAAGGATCAACCAATACGCAAGAGAACCTGAAATTTCCATTTATGTATTAAAGGGTGCAAAGGTTGATGTGATCAAAAGAATAAAAGAAGAAGCAGACAGAAAGAAAAATTTCGGGAAGGAATAGGTTGTTTGCAAAAAAATATCATTCAACTTTATCAATAAATTTAAGTTGAAGTTTCATGGGAATAAGATATTCTAACAACCTTATTTAAATTGGCAACAATATTAAACATCGAACCTTATGACAAAATTTTTTAGAGACCTAATGATCCTCTTTTTTAGTATGGTACTGTGCACAAGTTGCAATACTTCATCAAAGCTTTACAAGACAGGCAATCAAAATAAAATTTACAGCGGGCAGTTAGAT
>JAKFCI010000310.1:0-2497 GCA_036676725.1 Chitinophagaceae bacterium | reverse complement strand
CAGCAACACTTGGTGGCACTGTAGCAGTGATTCCCGCAACCCTGGGACTTGACCTGGCTTTTCGTTTTCGAAACGAAGCATAAAGTTTTGTGTAAATAGTACTGCAACTATTATATCACCATTATTTCAACCTTGGAGCTTGTCCTGCCTTACGTGAAACATCTCTGCAATCTGAAAGGGTTTTGTTCAGCTGCTAGATAAGGTATAGCTATTTTAGGACCAGACAAGATGACATCTCATCTGCATTCATCATCAAATAACTTTTATGGTAAAAGAAAATGCGGTGGTTTTCGGGAACAGGCAGGTTTTGTTGTCGCAGGCCTGGTATTGAAGAGTTGCCTTCATTGTATGTTTCCCCTTTGAAATCTCATTTGCCACCGTGGCTGGTATTTTTATTTCAAACACTCCATCAAACACGTCCAGGAAAATGTCAGTGTCTTCCAGTTTAAATTTTTTTGGCCGGGGGAACTGCGGTATGCCAAATATGATATTTTTATATTCACTGATCTCAAGAATCGTGGGGATCAAAAATTCATCATTTACTTTATTAGACTGGATATGATACCCTTTCTTTATTTCGGTCTTCATTTTGATCATAGTGCTTTCGCCTGCATGAACAACAATTTCAGGTACTGTGATCTTTACAATATCAGCAGACAGCAATTCTTTTTTTTCCATCAACAGAAAAAAAGGGACTATGATAATTGCCCAATTCATTTATGCTCATTTTGAATTAAGCAGTGTGTCTAGTTTTTCTTTTAGCTTCGTTAGTCTTGCATCAAAACTGGTTGTATTCAGCAAAGAATAAAACCTGATCTTTCCTTCTTTATCAATGATCAGGTTAGAAGCCAAAGGCACTTCGTGTCTTGCAAGGTCAGGTTGCACGCCTTCAGGTGCATACTTAGCGGAAATCGTTCCATCCTCATCGAGCAACACAGGAAATGAGAAATTAAACCGGGCAAACGATTTTTCTACCAGTGCTTTATCTTCTTTAACATCCACAATAAATACTTCCACACCTTTGTCCTGGTAGCTTTTGAACAATTGCTGCAGGTAAGGCGCTTCCGCATTGCAAAAAGGGCACCAGGTAGCCGCAAAATGTATTACAACATACTTGCCTCTTAATTGTTCCAATGAATAGGTTTTTCCATCAAGAGCTTTCAATGTAAATGAAGGTGCCATTTGCCCCAGCATGGGTTGCTGTTCCTGTGCTTTTGCAACAATTGAAAAGCATGTAATAAACATGACAAACAACCATCTCGGGATTGACTTCATCGCTGATTTTTTTAGTTTAAGTGTTTATTTTTTTTCTGCAATCAGTGAAACACTTTTTACACCATAATCTCTATTCGTAGCAAGGTCTCCTGCGAGGGATCTTGCGATTTATTACATACCTGTTGCAAGCAATGTCCCTACGGAAGAATGCTGGGAAGAAAGGTGCGGAGAGTGTTTGTGTCTATGGTAATTGTTTCAGGCATAGTAAATATAATTGCGCAAAATTTTCAGCATACCTGATGTGATTACAAGCTTGCTTTTGGTCTAATCCGGCGAAGAGATTTTCGGACAGCAAATAGTTTTATTCTAAAATATTAAACGGTGCATGAAACGGCTCCGCTTGCCAATACTTCAACCAGGTTTGCAGCGGTTACAATTTTTGCCCCTTCAATAAGGTCGGCATCGGTAATACCCCGTGGTTTTGTGCAGGCGCCGCAGGCCCATATTTTGCCGCCATTTGCAATAAAAGAATCCATGATCTCTTTTAAAGGAGTAAACCCTTCTTTTTTTACCTGTTCAGCATAACCTTTGGTAGCCAACCAAACTCCTTCAACAGTAAGGAATATAGTCGCTTGCTGATCTGCTGTTACAGCAACATTTCCAACAATAAAGGGAAGAATAGCTCTTTCTGCTTCTTCTTTCCCGTGCGTGCAATGAAATAATAACGGTTGTTTCATGATTTAGTTTTTAAGTGATTTTTTTTTGAATATAATATTGTGTCTCTGTCTGGTTGATCTCTTTTGTTTCTATGAGTGAATGTCCTGTCAACCGGCACCAGGCAGGAACCCCTTCCCGTGATGCAGGGTCATCATTATAAACCATGAGTATTTCATTGCCTTGCATGGATGATATGGCTTGTTTAATGTTTGGCGTAAGATTTACGCATGCCATACCCGAAGCTTTCAGTTCTTTATCTGCAATCATACTTAATGAATTTTAAGGATTAGAAAATCTGATACCTTTTAGTTTGAGTGTTTATTTTTTTTCTGCGATCAGTGAAACACTTTTTACACCATAATCTTTTGAAGCGCCTTGTGCCGATTTAGAAATAAAGCCATAGGCGTCATTGTTCCGGACCATAAGAATTTCCATACCAGCCTTCTCAACAGCGTTGCGGTAATCATCCTGCTGTGCTGCGCCACCTATGCAGGCAGCCCAGAGTGTAGAATTACAAATTACGTTTTCGGGTAATTGTTTTTCAGTAACAATGTCGGCAATTACC
>JAKFCI010000309.1:0-4740 GCA_036676725.1 Chitinophagaceae bacterium | reverse complement strand
GCGGCACTTATTTCTATTGTTGAATTCCATCATTTTGCAGGTTCAAATTTTGCTTTCCAGATTTTTGAAGCCTTTGAAGCCAATGGTACTGTTGATGCTGCAACATTTGAACTTCCCATACCAACGGGAACCCTCATTACCATTTTCCTTGGTTTGATCATTGGTTCTATTTCATTTGCAGGCAGTGTAATTGCGTGGGGTAAGTTGAATGGAAAAATTAAAGATTATTCATTTAAAGGGCAACACATTTTTAACCTTGCTATTCTTGTTGCCATTATTGGTTTGTCGGTAATTCTTTTAAATAAAATAGGTAGTTCATTTGCAATTGATTCCGGTGACCTGATAAATACCGGCGACAAAATAACTTACCGGCCTGGTTTTAATATTCAATTCACTGCTTCAATTTATGTAACGTTTTATGTAATTCTTGCACTATCACTTTTGTACGGGATATTTTTTGTGTTGCCAATTGGAGGTGCCGATATGCCGGTAGTTATTTCTTTACTTAATTCATTTACGGGTGTTGCAGCAGCTTGCGGTGGATTTTTGTACGACAATAAAGTAATGCTAACAGGTGGTATTCTGGTTGGTGCAGCCGGAACATTGCTTACCATCTTGATGTGCAAAGCAATGAACCGTTCGTTAAAGAATGTTTTGATCGGCTCTTTTGGTGGTGCTAAAACCGGTGGCGTAGCAGGAACAGCAGACCAGGGTAATTTTAAAGAGATCAACGTAACTGATGCTGCCGTAGTAATGGCATTTGCAAATAAAGTAATGATTGTTCCCGGTTATGGATTGGCTGTTGCCCAGGCGCAGCATGCTTGCCACGAACTTGAAAAATTATTGAATGAAAAAGGTGTTGATGTCAAATATGCCATACATCCGGTAGCAGGCCGTATGCCCGGGCACATGAATGTGTTGCTTGCAGAAGCCGACGTGGAATATGAAAAATTACAGGAAATGGAACAGGCCAACGAGGAATTTCCAACTACCGATGTCGTTTTAATTCTTGGTGCAAACGATGTTGTCAATCCTGCCGCTAAAACAGACACTAATTCACCAATTTACGGCATGCCTATTTTGGATGTTGAACTGGCCAAATTAGTCATTGTAAACAAGCGGAGTATGAAACCGGGTTATGCCGGAATTGAAAATGCACTATTCTTTCAACCAAAAACTTCTATGCTGTTTGGCGATGCCAAAAAAGTTTTACAAGACCTTATTTCAGAAATCAAGAATTTATAATTTCAAAATACATTACCAGTGTTGTAATGAAGAAAACATATTAAAAGTGCTACAAACAAAAATATTGTGCAACGATTACCTGATGCATTTTTAAATTCATTAGAAGGCGTCAAAGGCTTCGAAAAAGAATCATTTATAAAGGTTCATGACAGTGGTGAACAAGTAACTTCCATTCGCATCAACCCTTCAAAGATTTCAGGCAATGACCTTTCATTTGAAGGAGCAGAAAAAATTCCCTGGACAAAATTTGGGTACTATTTAAATAAGCGTCCTTCTTTTACTTTCGATCCGCTGTTTCATGCTGGATGTTATTATGTGCAGGAGGCTTCCAGTATGTTCCTGGAGGAAGCATTACAGCAAACAGTAGATCTTTCTCAACCCATTAAAGTTTTAGATACCTGCGCTTCGCCGGGAGGAAAGTCAACACATATTCAATCTTTGATTTCAGCACAAAGTTTATTGGTAAGTAACGAGGTAATAAAGCCTCGTGCCGGCGTTTTAAAACAAAACATCATTAAGTGGGGCAGTAATAATGTTATCGTCACTAATAATGATCCAAAGCATTTTCAAAAGCTGGAAGGCTTTTTTGATGTAATTGTTGTTGATGCGCCTTGCAGCGGTAGCGGTTTATTTAGAAAAGACATAGATGCCATTAGTGAATGGAGTTTGGATAATGTGCAATTGTGTTGCGGTCGCCAGCAAAGAATATTAGCCGATATATTACCAGCGTTAAAGGAAAATGGTGTACTTATTTATTCTACTTGTTCTTATTCAAAAGAAGAAGATGAAGACATTATGGATTGGCTGGCCGATGAAATGCAAATGGAAAATTTGCCATTGAGATTAGCTGAAAATTCAGGAATAATAGCAACAGAATCAAAAAAAAATAAGGCTGCCGGTTATCGTTTTTACCCAGATAAAATAAAAGGCGAGGGGTTTTTTATTGCCTGTTTTAAAAAGAAACTTACTGCAAATGCAAAAAGATACAAACCGGGTAAGCCAAACCTTATTTCCGCCAAAGAAAAAGAAGTAGTGAATGCATGGGTTGATAAAGCAGACCACTTAAGTTTTCTGCGACACGAAAATTTTGTTTTTGCGTGGCCTCAATTTTTACTGGAAGATTTTATTCTCATTCAAGCATTATTATACATCCAATATGCAGGAACTAATTTAGGGGAACTAATAAGAGATAAATTAATTCCCGATCATGCTTTGGCTTTGAGCCCCTTGGTTTCAAAAAATATTAATAGAACAGAATTGGATTACGAGACAGCTATTAAATACCTGCAAAGGGGCGATTTAAGTGTAAACACTGATATGAAAGGTTGGGGTCTGGTTACCTTTAAAAAGCACCCTTTAGGCTGGGTAAATGCTTTGCCTAACCGCATTAACAACTATTATCCTAAAGAATTTCGTATTTTGAAACAATATAACGGTTCGCCTTTTGAAAAATAATTTTCATATTTGTAGAAGCTAATCAATGTTACTATGAAAAAAACTATCATCCTTATACTATTCTGCATTTGCTCAATAGCAGGTTTTGCACAAAATGAGCTGCTTGTTAAATCAAATGCAAACGGACTTTACCTCGAACATACTGTTGCTCCAAAAGAAAGTTTGTATTCAATTGGTCGCATGTATAATATCTCACCAAAAGAAATTGCGCCGTTTAATAAAATAGATTTGAGTACAGGTTTGGAAATTGGACAAACTATTTTAATTCCTTTAACGGATGCAAACTTTTCGCAATCAACAAAAAAAGGTACCCCGGTTTATTATGTTGTTGGCGAAAAAGAAGGTTTGTACCGCGTGAGTGTAAATAATGGAAAAGTGCTGATGGCGGATCTGCGCAAATGGAACAACCTTGGAAGCGATAACATTAATCCTGGTCAAAAATTAATTGTTGGTTTTGTAAATGCAACAGGCATTGAAAATAATACAGCAAGTACAGCAACGCCAAAAACGGAACCGGCAGTAGTTGAAGCCCCAAAAAGAGAAGAAACAAAACCTGTCGTTACAAAAACAGCCGAACCACAGAGAGCGAATGTTGAAACCGCTAAACAACCTGCCATTTCCGATGGGAAAGGTGGCTATTTTAAATCGGCTTACGAGCAGCAATCAAAAGCTTCTGCTGCAGTAAAAGAAGAAACGGCGACAGCAGGTATTTTTAAAACGGCAAGTGGTTGGCAAGATGCAAAGTATTATGCCTTGATGGATGGTGTTGAACCCGGTACAATTGTGCGGGTAATTAATCCATCGAACAGCAGGGCGGTTTATGCAAAAGTGCTGGGTGCCATGAGCGGTATCAGCCAAAATAAAGGTTTGGATGTCCGTATCAGCAATGCGGCAGCCAATGTTTTAAACATTGGTGATACAGAAAAATTTATTGTAAAAGTGAACTATTAATAAAAGCTTTATAAAATTTGAAACCCGGTATTTGCCGGGTTTTTTTATGTACCCAGCTTTATTGCTTTTGGCATCGCCGGTTGCGTCGCACTCTTCAACTTTCTTATTTCAATTGCACATGTAGTTCAAATGATATAGCAGAATTTTAGGCAAACCGAAACCCTTTTAAGAACTCACCAACTTCCATTCGTTTCTTTCCTTCGAGTTGTAATTCCTTAATATTAATAAAGCCGTTGCTACAAGCGAATTTTAAAAACGACTTATAATCTGTTTCAAAATTGCCCGGTGTTTGCACATGATCTATTTCTTCTTTTTCGCAACGGAAAATTTTTAATTTTTTTCCATTGAGTTCTGTAAATGCAGCAGGGTAGGGTGCAAGGCCACGAATTAAATTATAAACTTCATCAACGGGTTTGTTCCAATTGATCTTGCAGGTTTCTGTAAATATCTTAGGTGCGTGTTTTAAATAGGTTGGTTTTTGTGTTTCTGCCTGCGGGCTTTCCTTCAAATTTCCGTCGGTCAATTCCTTAATTGTTTTTACCAAAAGTTGTGCGCCAATTTCTTTCATTTTATCATGCAACTCACCGGCAGTTTCATTTGAATCAATGACTATTTTTTGCTGTAGCAAAATATTACCGGTATCTATCTCGTGTTTTAGTTTAAAGGTGGTGACTCCTGTTTCTTTTTCACCGTTAATGATGGCCCAATTTATAGGGGCTGCACCTCGGTACTGCGGTAATAAAGATCCATGAACATTAATGGTACCCATGGGTGGCATATTCCATACAACTTCAGGTAACATGCGAAATGCAACTACAACCTGCACATCAGCCTTCAATGCTTTTAGTTCCTCTAAAAATTCTGGGTTTTTTAATTTTTCTGGTTGTAAAACCAACAGGTTATTTTCGACTGCATATTTTTTTACAGCACTTTGTTGCAATTGCATTCCTCTTCCACCTGGCTTGTCTGGAGCAGTTATGACACCAACAATATTATACTCAGCTTTTACCAAAGCATCAAGAGAGGCTACCGCAAATTCCGGTGTGCCCATAAAAACAATGCGCAAATCTTTATTGTTCATTAAAGTCG
>JAKFCI010000308.1:0-6070 GCA_036676725.1 Chitinophagaceae bacterium | reverse complement strand
ATCGCATCATAATTTGCCATCGAAACATTTCCTCTTAAAACTGGCCATGATAACGCACATATAAATAATACTAAAATACAGGCAAAGGATTCAAATTTTGAAATGCTTTCATCCTTTTTAAATATCCGGTCTATGTGGGTTAAAAGATAAAAGGCTAACCAAAAAGAAAGTACCCCATTTAATATAGTATAATAATTATTTGTTGATGAATATGCAAACAGGGCAATACTAGTAAACCACGAGGAGTTGAACCCAAAACGTTCATGAAGATTGGCTATTCCTGGAACGCTTCCGTACTCTTGAATCCATTTAATCATTTGTATGTGATAACTTTCAGTGTCATCCATCAATGTAGGACCCGCCTCAAGAAAAATTAAAATAAACCAAATTGTGATAATTGCACTAACGGTATATATGCTAAGAGACTGTAGACTTTTATAAATGTTAATAAATGTTTTTTTGAAAAATTCCCATTTAAAAAAAATATATCCTTGAATGGAAAAAAATATAAAAAGAGTAAAAAAAATTGTTACAGGATAAAAAAGTACAAGCAATTGCCCAAGAAGAGTCATTCCTATTAAACCTGTAATTAAAAATACAAATAGGTTTTTATCACAATAGTTTTTTTGCTTTTGTATCAATGAATAGAAAAATACTCCCGAAATAAGACAAGCATATGAAATTAATAATTGTCCTAAAAAAAGGGTAACCATTTGATTTGGTAAAATTTATAAAGCGGATTAAAATTAAAGTTGTATCCTTAGTTAATTATGGCTGAAATTTAGAGTTTAGTAAAAGATAATTATACTTCATTCTTCCTAAAAATATACTTCCCGATCAAATCAAACTCAAGGTTAACCTTATTTTTTGTTTGCAAAAATTTTAGGTTCGTATGTTCCCAGGTGTAAGGGATGATTGCAACTTTAAAGCGGTCCTTTTTTACATCAAAACAAGTAAGGCTGATTCCGTTGAGGCAAATTGATCCTTTTTCTATAATTAAAGAAGCAAATTTTTTCGGAAAGATAATTGTAAGCTCCCAACTTCCACTTTTGTCTTTAATTTTTTTTACAACACCTGTAGAATCCACATGCCCTTGTACAAAATGTCCGTCAATGCGGCTTGTTGCAAGTAAGCTACGTTCAAGGTTTACAAAATCCCCCGCTTTCCATGCGCTCAAATTAGTTTTTTGAAGCGTTTCTTCAATGGCAGTCACTTTATAAGTGTCATTGATAATATCTTCTATGGTAAGACAAACACCATTGTGCGCAACACTTTGGTCAACTTTAAATTGGGGCGCTAAAGCTGATTTGATCCAAAAGGAGTGATTGGTATCTTTTTGAATAACCTCCTGAATTATACCCTGATCTTCTATAATGCCGGTAAACATGTTGTAAAAATCGCTTTTTTACATTTTATTTTGGGTTTAAATAAAACAGACACTTATCTTTGCCCTCCCAAAAACAGTAAAAGGGTATATCGTATGTTAATTATCGACTCAAAAGATTGCGAAAACATAGACAAAGCGCTTAAAAAGTATAAAAAGAAATTTGAAAAAGCAAAGATCTTATTACAGCTGCGTGAGCGCCAGGCTTTTATTAAACCTTCCATCCGTCGTAGAGGACAGGTTTTAAAGGCTGTTTACAAACAACAAATCGCCAGCGGAAAAATAGAAGCATAAGCTTCCCGTTCACTATATTGTATAGCTGCAAGGTTTTTAGTACTTTGCAGCTATCGTTTTTTCTATGAATGTCGCTCATCCAATCATCCAGCCTTTTTTAGATTACCTTAAATTCGAAAAACGATTTTCACAGCACACCATTACTTCTTACCAAACCGACCTGGTTTCGTTTTTTGATTACCTTGTTACGCAATACGGTCCAATTGCACTGCCAGATATTTCACATATTTATATTCGTAGTTGGCTTGCAAGTTTAAAAGAAGCAGAAATTTCTTCAAAAAGTATCAATCGTAAAATTTCTACGTTACGATCTTTTTTCAAATACCAGGTAAAAAGAAGTTTCTTAGAGCAAACGCCAATGACCAAGATCATTGCGCCAAAAGCAGAAAAAAGGCTGCCGCAATTTGTATCGGAAAAAGATATGGGGGTTTTATTTGACCATGTTGATTTTGGTGATGATTGGAAAGGAAAGACAGACCGTTTGCTCATGTCCATCTTTTATAACACTGGCATGCGATTGAGCGAAGTGGTAAATCTTAAAGAATCGCAAGTGAATTTTTCCTCAAATACATTTAAGGTATTAGGCAAGGGCAATAAGGAAAGGATCATTCCGGTCAGTAACGTTTTGCTTTCAACACTTAAAGATTATTTACAGGAAAAAAAATCATTAAGTTTTACTTCGGAATTTGCATTGGTTACTGATAAAGGCAAACCATTGGCGCTAAGAAATGTATACACAGTTGTAAATAAATATTTATCGCTTGTAACAACAATAGAAAAACGTAGTCCACACGTAATGCGCCACACTTTTGCAACTCATTTATTAAATAGTGGTGCAGACCTGAATGCAGTAAAAGAATTGCTTGGCCACAGCAGTTTAGCAGCTACACAAGTATATACGCATAATACGATTGAAAAATTAAAAAACATTCATTTAAAGGCGCATCCGAAAGCTTAAACTAAACCTCTTTTTCAAAATAAATTTGTGTTATTTCCTTTGTGGTAAACTGATGTTTGGCTAACTTCATAGTGAACAGCGCCGTCGCTTAGAATAGTTCTTTATTTATTGTTTCACGTTAAAAAATAGGATACTATGAACGTTAACATTCAGACAGTACATTTTGATGCAGATCAGAAATTGTTAGACCACGTGCAATTGAAAATTGAAAAGTTGCAACAGTTTCATGATCGAATAACTAAAGTAGATGTGTATTTGAAATTGGACAATGTAATTCACTCGATTAAAGACAAAATTGCAGAAATAAGGGTGCATGTACCGAGGGCCGATTTTTTTGTAAAGTCCACCAGCAAATCGTTTGAAGCATCTTTCGATGAAGCATTTGATTCACTGGTTACTCAAATAAAACGAAAAAAAGAAAAGCTTGCCGCATAATGCATAAAGACCTCCAACCGGGGGTCTTTTTTTTGCCATTTTTTTAAAATATTTCCCATAACAACAATTTGAAAAATTGTTATTGATAAGGCATTTGCCTGGATGATTTTTGATGAAAATTCATCTTTTTTCCAAATTATTTTAGGTTTTTTTAAAAAACTCTTTCAAAAGTATTTTAGAAAACTTTTTTAATTATCATTTTCCTTTACCTTTGCCTTCCCAAAAAAGGGGGTAGCTCTTTGTTTTGTTAGTTGATGATAGAAATGATTGAATTACATGTTTTTAAAAACTTTAAAAACTGTTCTTCAAAAATTTTCAATTGACTATTAATTGCCACTTTAGCTCAGCTGGTAGAGCAACTGATTTGTAATCAGTAGGTCGTTGGTTCGATTCCGACAAGTGGCTCAATACTGGCGTACATGGTGGAAACACCATTCAGTGGGGCAGGTTCCAGAGCGGCCAAATGGGGCGGACTGTAAATCCGCTGTCTTCGACTTCAGAGGTTCGAATCCTCTCCTGCCCACGAAAACTAATTAGTTAATCTGTAATGCCGGTTAGTTAATAAGAAAGTTCTTTTACATGAAATGCTAATGTGTTATTGCACAAATAACAAATACCAAATTAGCAGGTTATATTGCGGGAGTAGCTCATTTGGTAGAGCGATAGCCTTCCAAGCTATAGGTGGCGAGTTCGAGCCTCGTCTCCCGCTCAATAATGACAGATGAGAGATCAACGTTGACGGAGCTACTGTCAACAACAACGGTCAACTGTCAATGAGACAAAAAGCCGTTGTAGCTCAGGGGTAGAGCACTTCCTTGGTAGGGAAGAGGTCGTGAGTTCGATTCTCACTAACGGCTCCACCAGGTGTAAAAGAAGAGGACGCTATATTATATAATATGGCGAATTGAGTAAAGAAAGTAAAAGTGTGCGACGCAACAGGAGATCAATAGATTTCATGTTGCCGGTAACATTAAAAATATCCTTCGTAAATAAAAAAGCGAAGGCGGTTAGGATAATTTAAATTTGTAACTCCACAACTAAAAACCGATAAAGATGGCTAAAGAGAATTTTAAGAGGGATAAACCTCACGTAAACGTTGGTACCATCGGTCACGTAGACCACGGTAAAACCACTTTGACCGCAGCTATTACATCTATTCTTGCTACAAGAGGAATGGGTAACGTAGCTAAGAAGTATGATGAAATTGATGGTGCACCAGAAGAAAAAGAAAGAGGTATTACCATTAATACAGCTCACGTTGAGTACCAGACGGCTAACCGTCACTATGCTCACGTTGACTGCCCTGGTCACGCTGACTATGTAAAGAACATGATTACGGGTGCTGCGCAAATGGACGGTGCTATCTTAGTTGTGGCTGCTACAGATGGTCCTATGCCTCAAACAAAAGAACACATTCTACTTGCACGCCAGGTAGGTGTTCCTCGTATTGTTGTTTTCATGAACAAAGTTGACTTAGTTGACGACGCAGAATTATTAGAGCTTGTAGAAATGGAAATCCGTGAGTTATTGAGCTCTTATGGTTTTGACGGAGATAATACACCAATCATCCAGGGTTCTGCAACCGGCGCTTTAGCTGGTGATGAAAAATGGGTTGGTAAAATTGACGAATTAATGGAAGCTGTTGATAGCTACATTCCATTACCTCCGCGCCCGGTTGATATGCCATTCCTTATGTCTGTAGAGGACGTATTCTCGATCACTGGTCGTGGTACAGTTGCTACTGGTCGTATTGAAAGAGGTCGTATTAAAGTTGGTGAGCCAGTAGAGATCGTTGGTTTACAAGAAACGCCACTTACTTCAACTTGTACGGGTGTTGAGATGTTTCGCAAGTTACTTGACGAAGGTGAAGCTGGAGATAATGCAGGATTATTATTACGTGGTGTTGAGAAAACTCAAATCCGTCGTGGTATGGTTATCTGCAAACCAGGTTCTATCACTCCACATACAGAATTTAAAGGTGAAGTTTACGTATTAAGCAAAGAAGAAGGCGGACGTCACACTCCATTCTTTAAAAACTACCGTCCTCAGTTTTACTTCCGTACCACGGACGTAACAGGAGAGTGCCAATTACCAGAAGGAACAGAAATGATCATGCCTGGTGATAACACTTCGTTGACTGTAAAATTGATCCAACCAATCGCAATGGAAAAAGGTTTGAAGTTTGCGATTCGTGAAGGTGGTCGTACAGTTGGTGCAGGACAGGTTACTGAAATCTTAAAATAAGCTGGCTGTATTAAGGCTTTACGCTTTAACACAAAAGGCTTTGCAAATGAATCTTATATTTGCAACATAATTCTAAAAGCTGTTCCGCTCCTTGCGGGATAGCTTTTAGCTTATTACGGGTGTAGTTCAATGGCAGAATAGCGGTCTCCAAAACCGTTGATGGGAGTTCGAATCTCTCCACCCGTGCAGTTTTAGTTTACAAGTTGGATAGTTGGTAACAACATGCAACAAACAACTTAATCAACCACCAAAATGAATAAGATCTCAAATTATTTCAGCGATTCTTTTAAAGAATTGACAGAGAAAGTAACCTGGCCTACGTGGACACAATTGCAACAGTCAACAATGATTGTTCTTGGTGCCACTCTTTTTATTACCGCACTTGTTTGGGTAATGGACTTTATTGCGGCTGGCGGGTTACAATTCATTTATAAATTGTTCTAATTAAACCATGGAAGAAGCAGTTACTCAAAATACAGAAGAACAACAACCGCAGCCCCAGGATCAGCCACAACAGGAAACCAAATGGTATGTTTTACGTGTTGTTAGTGGTAAAGAGCGTAAGGTGAAAGAATATGTTGATAAGGAAGTTTCACGTGGTTGGGCCGATGTAGTAAAGCAGGTTTTTTTACCGGTTGAAAAAGTTTATAAAGTTCAGAACGGTAAAAAAGTAATGCGTGAACGTAACTACTATCCTGGTTATGTAATGATTGAAATTGCTGATGGAAAATTCAGCGATGATCTCAGGGATATTA
>JAKFCI010000307.1:0-10018 GCA_036676725.1 Chitinophagaceae bacterium | reverse complement strand
GGCATGCGTGCAAGCGAAACTGCTGAAATGATTTTTGAAAATTGCATAATACCAGATGCCAACCGTTTAGGCGAAGTAGGAGAAGGTTTTAAACAAGCCATGAAAATTTTAGATGGCGGTCGAATTTCTATTGCTGCACTTTCATTGGGCATTGCCAAAGGTGCTTACGAAGCGGCTTTGCAATATTCACAGGAGCGATACCAGTTTGATAAACCAATTTCTTCTTTCCAGGGTATTGCATTTAAACTGGCAGACATGGCTACAGAAATTGAAGCTGCGGAACTTTTGATATTGCAGGCTTGCGATCTGAAAGAAAGAAAAAAACCAATGACCAAAGAATCGGCAATGGCAAAATATTATGCAAGCGAAGTATCTGTTCGTGTTGCAAACGATGCCGTGCAAGTATTTGGTGGTTATGGTTATACCAAAGATTTTCCTGTTGAAAAATTTTACCGCGACGCCAAACTTTGCACCATTGGCGAAGGCACCAGCGAAATTCAAAAGCTTGTTATCAGCCGCGAGGTTTTAAAATAATTGATAAAGTATAGTACTCAAACTTTTCTGTTCATTAGTTATCTATTGAATAGAAAAGTTTTTTTTATTGGCAGACAGTATTGCTACTAGCATCGCAGGTTGTGTCACTCACTTGTACGCTTTGTACACTATTGAACGTGCTGGCACAATCATGTTCTGAACGTACAAGTGTGCGACGCAAGAAAAGTGGATAGAAGTAATGATGCTGGTTAAATGGGCGTTTATTTAACTTCCTGCATTTGAACCAACTTAAAATAATAACCTTGTTTCTTTAATAGATCTTCATGCGTTCCGCGTTCAACAATTTCGCCTTTTTGCAATACAATAATTTCGTCGGCGTGCCTTATAGTTGATAACCGGTGTGCAATAACAATCGACGTCCTGTTTTGCATCATGTTGTTAATGGCATCCTGCACCAAACGTTCGCTTTCCGTATCAAGTGAAGATGTGGCTTCATCTAAAATTAAAATGGGTGGATTTTTTATAACTGCCCTGGCAATGGTCAGGCGCTGGCGTTCTCCACCACTCAATTTGGTTCCGCGATCGCCAATATTGGTATTGTAACTATTTTCTTTCCTTGTAATAAATTGATGTGCGTTAGCAACGGTTGCCGCATCTTCAATTTGTAAAATGTCAGCTTCTTGTTTGCCTATTAAAATATTATTAGCGATGGTATCATTAAACAAAATAGGTTCCTGCGTAACTATACTAATTTGCTCCCTTACTGATTTTAATGAATAGTCTTTGATGTTGACACCATCAATTAAAAGTTCGCCTGCGCTTACATCGTGAAAGCGTGGAATAAGATCGGCTAATGTAGATTTTCCTGCACCTGAAGAACCTACCAAAGCAACTGTTTTCCCTTTTTCAATAACCAGGTTGATGTTTTTTAAAACATCGATGCCATCATAAGAAAAAGACACATTGCGCAACTCAATGCTTTGCGCAAAAGCACCCAGTTTTTTTCCATTAATATTATCATCAACCGTGTTTGGTGTTTGCAAAACTTGTTCTATTCTGCCTATTGCCGAAGTGCCTTTTTGCATATTGCTAAACGAAGTAGATAAAGCTTTTGCAGGATTGATGATATTGTAAAACAAAGCAAGATATCCTATAAATGCAGAAGCCTCTAACGCAATACCACCGCTTAAAACCAGTCTTCCGCCAAAATATAAAATGCCACAAAACATAACAACGCCCATAAACTCCGACATGGGTGAAGCAAGATCTCTTTTATAACCAATGCGATTTTTTGCTGTGAGCAATTGTTGGTTGATTGAAAAAAAACGGTTGCGTAAAAGAGGTTCAACATTAAATGCTTTGATCACACGCAATCCCGTTAAGGTTTCATCTAAAACAGAAACCGATTCTGATTGTTTTTGCGATACTTCTATCGATTGTTTTTTTAAAGAACGTGTTATGCGCCCAATAATAAAACCAACCACTGGTATAAAAAATAAAAGAAATCCGGTTAACTGTGGGCTGATTAAAAACAAAACGGTAAAGTTGAAGATGATCGTAAGCGGATCTCGTACCCAACCTTCCAAAGCGCTGACAACCGAACTTTCTACTTCACTCACGTCATTTGTTATCCTGCTTATAAGGTCACCTTTTTTTTGTTCCGTAAAATAACCAATAGGTAAGTGTAATATTTTGTTGTAAAGTTCTGTACGCAACTGGTTGACCACTTTATTTTTTAGCGGGTTCAATATGTAATTGGCAAGAACAAGAAAAAGATTTTTTAAAAAAATAGACAGAATGATGATGATACAAACCACGCCCAAGGCTTCTACCTTTTCGTTTGTATTGACCAAAGATTTTAATAAACCTTCAAGTGCACCTAATACCGGGTTGGTGGCTTTTGGTGCCGTGGATGCATCTTTAAAGATCAAGTCTAAAAATGGCATCAACATACCCAGGGAAACGATAGAAAATATAATGGAAAGAAGAATAAACAGGCAATACCAGAAAACTTCTCCTTTGTACTGACCTATGTATTTAAAGATGCGGGAATATCGCTTCATGTATTGTCGGCGCTTAAAAGGCGCAAAGTAACTAATTTTACAGCCAACAAAAGGTTAGGATATGCAGGAAGGCAAGCGTCAAAAACAAATAGCAGGTTTATTACAGGAAGAGATCACCGGCATCTTTCAACGATTAGGAATGAACATGATGGATGGAGGAATGATCTCTGTTACATCGGTTAAAGTAACCCCCGACTTGCTTGAATGCAGGATTTATTTAAGTCTTTACCAGGTAAAGGATGCTAAAGACACAATGAAAAAAATAGAAGAAAGAGCCTGGGAAATTAAAAAAGAACTGGCTTCCAGGGTCAAACACCAACTACGCCGCATACCGGAAATTAAATTTTTTCATGACGATACATTGGATCATGTATTTAAAATGGAAGAATTATTTAAAGACATTCAAAGCAAAGAACAACCAAAGGATACAAGCGATCCGGAGGAAAAATAATTTGTTCGCGATCTGTGATTTATACTCGCAATTATTCATTTAAAACAGGGAACAGTAAACCTTAAATTGTGAACCTATTATTTGCCTGGCGCTATTTTAAAGCAAAGAAATCTACCAATGCCATTAATATCATTGCGTGGATTAGCATTGTTGCTATTGTTGTTGGTACGGCTTCACTTATTTTAGTGCTTAGCGTTTTCAATGGTTTTGAAGGTTTGGTAAAATCTTTATATTCATCTTTTTACCCCGATATAAAAATATCTGCACTTAGCGGAAAGCAGGTAACCCTTACCGATGCGCAATTAAAACAATTACGATCTGTGAATGGCGTAAGTTCAATGGCATTGATCGTTGAAGAAAAAGTAATGCTGTTAAATGGCGATTATAAAGTGAATGCCTACATTAAAGGTGTTGACGAAAACTATACAAAGGTTTCGGATGTCGCTAAATACATGGTAAAAGGAAATTTTGATTTGGGCGATAGTATAAATCCAAAACTGGTTTTGGGTGCAGGTATTGAAAATGCAGTGGGTGTTCAAAGCGACCGCAGCATTTCGCCTTTACTTATTTATAGTGGCCGTAAAGGCGACATTGATCTGCAAAATCCGCTAAATAATGTGAACAGCGTAGAAGCAAATACATCCGGTGCGTTTATCATTCAGCAAGATTTTGATAATAAATACGCCATAACAAATCTTGCTTTTGTAAAGCAAATGCTGGAATTGGGAAAAGATGAATATACCGGTGCAGAAATTAAAGTAGCACCGGGTGCAGACGCTGAAGAAGTTGAGCAGTCCATTAAAAATAATCTCGGTAAAAATTACCTTGTTCAAAACCGTTATGAACAAAACCAAAGTTTATATGCGGTGATGAAGGCAGAGAAATGGGTTATTTATGCTATACTATCGCTTATTTTGGTTGTGGCTGCTTTTAATATGGTTGGCGCCTTAACCATGCTGGTGCTGGAAAAGAAAGGCGATATAAGTGTTTTACATGCCCTCGGTGGAAGTAGAAATCTTATTCAAAAAATATTTTTAAGCGAAGGCATATTGCTTGCTTTTATTGGCGGAGGCGTAGGTATGTTGCTTGCCCTGGCTTTAGCGCTGGCTCAAATAAATTTTAAATTAATTCCGCTGCAAGGTGGATCCTTCCTGATTGATTACTTTCCTGTCGTTTTAAATCCTTATGATTTTTTATTAGTGGGCAGTACAGTTATGATCATAGCTGTTGTCGCATCGTGGATACCTGCACGCAAGGCCGCACAACAACAGTTTGCCTTACGCGAAGAATAAAATAAAATTAATAGTCGCCCAACGTTTCGGGTAATTGTGCCAAAGCATTTTCTAACTGCTCGCCGGTTGGTGCTACACCGTGCCAGTTGTGGTCGTTTTCCATAAAATCCACACCCTTACCCATGATGGTGTGCATAATAATGGCGATTGGTTTTCCTTTACCTACAAGTGATTTTGCTTCATTTAAAGTATGTACCACTTCATCCATGTCATTTCCATTCATTTCCATGGTGTACCATCCAAAGGCGTCAAATTTTTCGCGGATGTTTCCAAGATCATTTACTTTATAAGTTGGTCCGTCAATTTGTTGGCCATTCCAGTCAATGGTCACAACAAGATTATCAACATTATGGTTAGGTGCAAACATGATGGCTTCCCAGTTTTGCCCTTCCTGCAATTCACCATCTCCATGCAAAGAATAAACTATAGATTGATCGTTATTTAACTTCTTAGCCAAAGCAGCACCAATTGCTACGCTCATGCCCTGGCCTAAAGAACCAGAAGCAATCCGAACGCCCGGTAAGCCTTCGTGGGTAGTTGGGTGACCTTGTAGCCTTGAATCTAATTTTCTAAAAGTATTCAGCTCTTCAATTGGAAAATAACCTGAACGGGCCAACGCTGAATAAAATACCGGAGAAATATGTCCGTTGGATAAAATAAAAACATCTTCTTCTTTTGCATTCATATCAAAATTGGCGGCATCAAACTTCATAATTTCAAAGTAAAGTGCCGTAACAAAATCAGCGCATCCTAGAGATCCGCCCGGGTGCCCGCTGTTGGCGCCATGCACCATTCTTAAAATATCTCTACGTACTTGCGAAGCTGTTTCAATAAGAGTTGGCATAATTTTTATTCAATGTTTGAACTTGTTCTAAATGAACTTTGATTTCCTTTGGTGCTGCAAATGTGCAACCTTTTTTTATTCAAAACATTTATTGCACCATATATCCTCAGAAAGACCGAAATAGTTCATAAATTATTAATCTGTAGTGTTGCTAGGCTTAACCGTTAGACCTATTTTTGCGCTTGTAATTGAAGTTTTATGTTGAATGTGTTTTTGACGTTGTCTGTATCTTTTTTTATCACCCTCTGTGCTATTCCTGCAATTATTAAGATTGCAGTAGCTAAAAGATTATATGATATACCGGATCAACGCAAACTACATACTCGTCCAATTGCTTCGTTAGGAGGCATTGCAATTTTTGTTGGCTTTACTTTAACCTCTTTACTCACAACCTCGTTTCAATCCGCTCCGGAGTTTCAATATTTTTTTGCGGCAGCTGTTGCTATTTTCTTTCTTGGTTTAAAAGATGATATTTTAATTCTTACTGCATTAAAGAAATTTATCGGGCAGGGTATTGCGGCAGCAATGATCATCCATTTAGGAAATATAAGAATTGACAGCATGCATGGCTTGTTTGGTTTTTACGAATTACCCGAAGCATTAAGCCTGCTTGTTTCCTATGTTTCAATTATTGTAATTATTAATGCTTATAATTTAATAGACGGTGTAGACGGATTGGCCGGCACGCTGGGTTTATTAACCATGTCTGTTTTTGGAAGTTATTTTTATATGGTGGACATGCCTGCTTATGCCTTACTTGCTTTTTCCATGGCGGGAAGCATGGCTGCTTTTCTAATTTTTAATTACAACCCGGCAAAAATTTTCATGGGCGATTCCGGCTCACTTTTATTGGGAATGGTAAATGCCATTTTGGTCATTAAATTTATTGCAATAGCAGATAGCAGTTCTGTTGCCTATCCACTTCAATCGGCAGTGGCCATTGGTTTTGCCATATTAATGGTGCCTTTGGCAGATACATTGCGGGTTTTCAGCATACGGATATTTAAAGGTCGTTCGCCATTTTCTCCTGATAGAAATCACATTCATCATTTATTATTGGATAGAGGTTTAAATCATAGGTACATTACTATTTTTTGCCTGCTCTTGAATATCGTTTTTATTGCTACTGCATTTTTTTCAAGGCACTTGGGTCCTAATTATGTTATGCTGATGCTTACGGCGATCTCTTGTGTTTTTTTAGGAGCGTTGTATTATTTTAAAAAGCCTGTACCACAAGTGGTATTGGAACGTACTTTTCAAAAAAACCAGGACGCTTTCACTCCCGCTTCAACAAAAGTTGTTTCTATTAAAAAAGAAGCTGCTGTGCTGGAAAATTAAATCCTCTTCTTCTTTTGCATTTTTAATGTGATCACTTTATTAGTTTTGCGCTAATTAAATATTGAATTTTTATGTCAGAAGATGTGTCGGTTACATTGCAAATGGCTGAAGAATCTATGCAAAAAGCAATTGGTCATTTAGAAGCCGAATTAGTTAAGATCCGTGCCGGTAAAGCAAATCCTCAAATGCTTGATGGTATTGTGGTTGATTATTATGGTTCGCCAACGCCTATTGCCCAAATTGGAAACATAAGCGCAATGGATGCCCGTACACTAACCATTCAGCCTTGGGAGAAAAACATGCTTCAACCAATAGAAAGAGCAATCATCAATTCAAATATTGGAATTAACCCCCAAAATGATGGAAATATCATTCGCCTGTTTTTACCGCCAATGACCGAAGAACGCAGAAAGGAATTAGTTAAGCGTTCGCAGGGAGAGGGTGAACTATGTAAAATTTCTGTTCGCAATATTCGCCGCGATGCTATTGAAGACATTAAGAAATTACAAAAGAATGGCTTGAGCGAAGATGAAGCTAAAGATGCGGAAGCCGATATACAGGAGTTGACTAATAAGTTTATCAACATTGTAGACAAGCATTTAACCTCCAAGGAAAAAGAGATTATGTCAATTTAATTTTTGGTTTTTCAATCAAACAGACAGTCATGTCTGTTGAAAAGATCGAAAATCGTTTTACATCTAATTTTTATTTGCTAAAAACACACCTGCTAAAATAATGGCAAGGCAACCTATTTGTATAAGCGTAATTTCTTCATTAAATAGTATGCCCCAAAATATGCCAACAACAGGTATGGCATACGTTACAAGTGATGCAAATAAGCCACCTGCTCTTTTTATCAGCATATAAAATAGAGCAGTAGCTATGGCGCTGCCTACAACCCCTAACAAAACAGCAAATACAATGGCTTTTGTTGCTCCTGTGTCGTACTGCGCAATCGACACAACATCTTGTTGCCAAACCACGATACCGGCTAAAATACCCATGAACGCCAGCGAAACCGTTGCCATTTTTATGGGATCAACTTCTTTTAAATAATGGCTTACCACGTTTACGTTAATGGCGTAAAAAACAGTAGCTAATAAAATTAAAAGTGTAAAACCATAGTTATCTAAGGTTATACCTCCTTTTGAAAGACTTAAAAAAAGCAAGCCAGCAAAGCCAATTAAAACACCAATTATTTTTTTTGTATGAATGTGGGCTTTAAAAAAGATGAACGCTATTAAAATAACAAAAAGCGGCGTTAACGAATTTAAGATGGCGGCCATTGAACTGTTGATCTTTTGTTCAATGGCAATGGCAAATAAAAAGGCAGGAAATAAATTTCCGAGCAAGCCCGATAAAATAACCAGGTGCAATTTCTTTAGTAGTATTTGCTTTATATGAAAAAGGGCAAAAGGAAGAAAAAGTATTCCTGAAGAAAAAATGCGGATTGACGCAATTTGGTAGCCATTTAAATCTTTACTGCATTCCTTCATTAAAATAAAAGAGCTGCCCCAAATTACCGACAGCAGAATAAATATTAACCAGTTTACTAATTTTCCTTTACCCATAAATTGCGGCAAAGGTGCATAAGGATTACATTTGAAACAGATAAATTTTCAGCATGTATAAATTGTCAAACATTTCCTCCAAAGCGCCTAAAAGCTTTGACAAAAAAGAAACGAAACAACAAACCGAAAAAATTTTAGTGGAATTGGATGGGCTGCAACGCCTGCTGTATGCGGAAAGCAAACATTCGGTATTGATCATTTTGCAAGGTATGGATGCCAGTGGCAAAGATGGCGCAATCAATGGCGTATTTGGTCAATTGAACCCGCAGGGTGTGCGGGTGCAATCTTTTAAAGCGCCAACTGCTGAAGAATTAGCGCATGATTTTTTATGGCGCATTCACCAGCATGCGCCGCCAAAGGGTTCAATTCAGGTATTCAACCGCAGCCACTACGAGGATGTACTAATAACCCGGGTTCGTGGTTGGTGCGATGATGAAACGGCGCAGGAAAGGTTTGAAGCCATCAACCAATTTGAAGAATTATTGCTTTTGCACAACAATACCCAAATATTTAAATTTTACCTCCATATTTCTCCGGAAGAACAACAAGACCGTTTTAATGAAAGGTTGAAAGACCCAACGAAAATGTGGAAGTACAATGCTGCAGATTTTGGGGAAGCAAAGCTTTGGGATAAATACATGCAGATGTATGAAGATGTCTTTGAACATTGCAGTGCCATTCCCTGGACGGTGGTTCCTTCTGACCAAAATTGGTACAAGGAGCATATAATTGCCACCACAGTTACCGATGCATTGAAAGCTTTAAATATGAAATACCCCGCATTAAAAAAGGAGGACAAGGCTAATATTTAATAAATTGGAGTACTTAAAAACTAAAATTATGGGATTTATAAAAGAATTCAGAGACTTTGCACTTAAAGGAAACGTAGTTGACCTGGCAATTGCAGTAATTATTGGTGCGGCTTTCGGAGCCATCATTTCTTCATTGGTAGAAGATGTAATTACGCCTTTGCTATTAACACCAGCACTAAGAGCTGCTAATGCCGAAGACCTGGATAAACTAACCTGGGGTGCTGTTAAATACGGTAAATTCCTTGCAGCTATTATTAAGTTTATAATTGTGGCGCTTGTATTATTCTTTGTAATTAAGGGTATTAATCGATTAACTGAAAAGAAAAAGGCTGTAGAACCTGCACCGGAACTCACAATGTCAGAAAAGTTGCTGGTAGAAATAAGGGATGGTTTAGCCAAGCGTTAATATTTGCCTCAATAAGTCAAAAATGCCTTACGCTAAGGTTTGATGATTAAAGATTATTTTTGCAAGTCCCGTGGATGTTTAATTTCACGGGACTTTTTTATATAAAACCTTTTCTTTTTGGCAAACACTTCTTATCAAATTAATCTTCCCCAGTTCGAAGGTCCTTTCGACCTGCTTTTGTTCTTTATTGAACGAGATGAACTGGATATTTATAATATTCCCATTACACGCATCATCAACGATTTTTTAACTTACATCCATTCGCAAGAGTCGTTGAATATTGAACTTTCCAGCGAGTTTATTTTATTTATTTCAACCCTTATGCGCATTAAAGCAAAAATGCTTTTGCCCCGCAAAGAAATAGATGCGCATGGAAACGAAATTGACCCGCGGCAGGAGTTGATTGATAAAGTGCTTGAATACAAAAGGTACAAAGAAGCGGCAGCGAAGATGGCCGAAATGGAAGCAGACCGCTTGTTGATGATCAAGCGTGGCAATATTCAAAAAGAGTTATCCGGCATTGGCGAAGAAGCAGGCGAGGGTACAGAAATTCAGGCGATCACTTTATTTAAATTGATGAAGGCTTTTGAAAAGGCCATGCAAAAATATTCTGACAAATTCAACAAGCCTACACATACGGTTGTTCGATACAATTACAGTATGGAACATACCAAAACCGATGTTATTTCAACTGCTCAAAGCGAAAGAACACTTTCTTTTGAAAGGCTTTTTGAAAAAGCTGAGAA
>JAKFCI010000306.1:0-1929 GCA_036676725.1 Chitinophagaceae bacterium | reverse complement strand
AGACGATCAATATGGTAGTCCAACTTATGCAGCCGATATTGCGGAAGCCATTATGCACATTATTCAATCAAACAGTTGGTTGCCCGGTATATATCATTTTAGCAATGAAGGCGTAACGAATTGGTATGAGTTTGCAAAAGAAATTAAAGAAGTTATACAGTCTTCATGTGTAGTACTTCCAATACCTACGGAGCAATATCCAACCCCGGCAAGGCGACCACAATATTCAATACTTGATAAAGAAAAAATTAAATCTCAATACAATATTCAACTGGTTCCCTGGAAAAAAAGCTTGCACAAATGTTTAAAAAAATTAGCCAGTTTATAGTATTTATTGCTGGTTAATGATTGGCATATTAACTTTAAAAATTATAACTACACCAGGTAAAATATTATAATGAAGATCCTCAACATAATATTCATCATCGTTTTTATCGTTTCGGCACTTTTACAGTATAATGATCCTGATCCTTATTTATGGATGCCACTTTATTTATATGGTGCATTCGTTTGTTACCTGGCAGTTAAAGGTCAAAGCCGCTTATCCTTACTGGTAATAGGTTTGGTTATTTATTCGGCCTATGCCATTTATTTACTTTTTGATAAGACCGGAGTATTGAATTGGGCCATCGAACACAAAGGTGAAAGTATTGTTCAATCAATGAAAGCTACTAAGCCATGGATCGAAGAAACAAGGGAATTCTTTGGATTAATCATTTTAATTTTTGCCTTTATACTTAACCTGCGTATAGTTTTAAAAAACAAGCCATCCAATTTAGTAAACATTAATAAATAACATTTTTAACTCGCACCCTTACTCCCAAATTTAATTAGATGAAAAAAATTATTTTCTTAAATACATTGGCAATCATTGCTTTTTTGTATTCAGCAGCACAAACAAAAATCGACTTTAAAGGAATTATAGTTGATCAAAGTTCGAACCCGATAAGCGATGTTTCGATTTATTTTTTAAACAGCGATTACGCCGCTACTTCAAATAATACAGGAAGGTTTGAAATAAAAAATGTTTTGGCAGGCACCTATGTTGTAAACATTAGCAAGGTTGGCTATGCTACAATTAACAAGGAAATGGTTATCAGTGGGCAAACATCTGATGTAACCATTGCTTTACAACCATCCTACAAACAGCTTGATGAAGTAACAGTTATCAATGAGAAGTATGAAGGATTGCAACAACAATTGCCTTTAAGTGTAACGAACCTTTCATCCAAAGCAATTGAAGATTATAGAGTATGGAACGTGAACGATCTTACGGCGTTGGCTCCAAACTTATACACAGCCGATCCCGGTGATAAAAGAAATGTTACTTCTATCAGGGGAATTGTTACTACTTCATATGATCCTGCAGTGGCAGTTTATATTGATGGCGTAAATCAATTTGGGCTTGATACTTATATAACCGAGTTGTTTGACCTTGATAAAGTTGAAATTGTACGTGGACCACAAGGCACCTTGTATGGCAGAAATGCAATGGGTGGTGTGATCAATATTATTACAAGAAGGCCATTAAAAAGAACATCAGGATTTGTGGAAGCAAGTATTGGTAACTATGGGCTGCAACGTTATACAGCAGGTATTAGAACTGATTTAATAAAGGATAAATTACTTTTTGGTGCAGCGGGTTTGTATGAAAAAAATAATGGTTTTTATACCAATGAATTTAATAATTCGGATTACGATAAGCAGCATAGTGGTTCGGGTAATTATTACCTAAAGTATATAGCCAACGAAAAATGGAATGTAAATTTGAATTTTAAACACACCAGCAATCGTAACAATGGACCTTTCCCATTGGTGTTTGGTGTTGAAGATGCTTTGAACAATCCATTTAAATTAAACCAGAATGCATTAACTACAATGGTTGATAACATTCTAAACGGATCTGCATCTGTTAATTACAATGGCAAC